>JAYSTR010000228.1:0-6533 GCA_043719555.1 Bacteroidota bacterium
TGTAAGCAAAAATGGTAATGCCAGTACTTACAAATAACCAGCTTAATAAAATAATGGTTTTATAGCCATATAAAACAGCAACACACATAATTAATAACGTACACATAATGTAAGTTATTTTAATAAGCTTATCGTGTATTAATAACGCAACACATATAAAAATAAACGTGAGTACATATATGACTAGCTGCCCTTGCATTCCCAAATCAGTAAAAGCATGTACACTACTGGTACCAAGTATTCCGCTACGCGTTAAAAAAGTAGAATAGAGTATTAATAAAAACGAAGAGATAGATAAAAGGTGTGTCATAAATAACGAACCGCCTTTATTTTTATTAATAATCATAACGTGACCAGCACCAACGATAACTAACCAAGGTACTAACGAAGAATTTTCTACAGGATCCCAAGCCCAAAAACCACCAAAGCTTAATGCTTCGTAAGCCCAAGCACCACCCATTAAAATACCTGTACCTAAAATCATAATACTGAAAAACGTCCATGTTAAAGCAGGTTTTTGCCACTCATGAAAATTACGTTTCCATAAGCCTGCTAGTGCAAATGCAAAAGGTGGTAAGGTTGATGAGAAGCCCAAAAATAACGTTGGCGGATGTATTGTCATCCAATAATTTTGCAGTAAAGGATTTAAACCTCTACCATCTAACTTGGCTAAATAAGTAGATACTTTAACAAAAGGTAAATTAGCAAAATCAGGGTTTTCGCGTAATAACACAAATGGGTTCATTCCCAATTTAAAATCAAACACATAAATACCTAATAGCATACTTGCTAAAAAAACCTGCACTAATGAAAACACCGCCATTGTTGGCGCTTCCCATTGGTGATTAATTGTACGCGATAAAATATTACCTAATACGATATTCCAAAATGTCCATAACAAAAAACTACCCTCTTGGCCTTCCCAAAAACACGACATAATATATTGCATAGGCATACTGTTATTACTATGTTGCCATACATACGAATACTCGTACATATGATTAAACAACATGTAAAATAAAGTTGATGCAATGCCTATTACCGAAAATGTATGTACTCCAAAACTAAGGCGAGCAAATTTTCGCCATTCGCTTAATTCATTTTCTTTAGAATAAAAATAATAACTAATGGTTGAAACAATGGCCGCAATAAATGATAAAAAAACAAAACTATTGCCTAAAGTACCTACCCATAAATGTTCCCCGATGTATTCCATTAAATAGTAATATTATTTTTTATTTTTTTCGTCCCAACTTTTTGGCTCCCATAATTCTAGTTTATTACCAGCCGGATCCATTATCCAAGCAAAAGAACCATTTTCATGATATTCTGGGCCTTTAACTAAATCTATATTTGCAGCTTTTAATTGCAAAAGCATTTCTTCCATATTATCAATACGGTAATTAATCATAAAAGATGAATCACTAGGACTAAACCATTTTGAATCATTTGCTGCAGTACTCCAAACTGTAAGTCCTTTATCTTCTGCTAAATTAATTGGCCAGCGCAATATAGAGCCACCCCACGATTCTAAATCTAAACCTAAATGAGTTTTATACCATTCGTTTAACTCTTTTGGGTTTTCGGTTTTAAAAAACACGCCACCTATTCCTGTAATTTTTGCCATTCTTTTAATTTATGTGAGGTTAACCCTCAATGTAATAAATAATAAGAGGCTGTTCTTTTGAAACAGCCTCTTAATTTTTTAAAGAGTAATTCTTTCTAATAATTCTGTACTAATTCCTGTTGAACTATAACCGCCATCGTGGAATAAATTCTGCATAGTTACCATACGTGTTAAGTCCGAAAATAAACTTACAGTGTACGCTGCACAATCATCTGCACTCGCATTTCCAAGCGGAGATTGTAAATCAGCAAATGTGTAAAAATCAGAGAACCCTTTAATACCACCACCAGCTGTAGTTTTAGTTGGCGACTGAGATATAGTATTAATACGAACTTTCTTTTGTTTACCATAATGGTAACCAAAAGTACGAGCAATACTTTCTAACATTGCTTTAATATCAGCCATATCAGTATAAAACGGATAAGCTCTTTGAGCAGCCGTGTATGTTAATGCAACTACCGATGCATGCTCATTTAAAGCATCTAATTTATGAGCTGCTGCTAACATTTTATGAAATGATAATGCAGATACATCAATTCCTTTTTGATAAAAATCATAATTTAACTCTGTGTATGGAATATTTTTACGAATGTTAACGCTCATTCCTATAGAGTGTAAAACGAAATCGATTTTACCACCTAAAATATCCATAGAATCAGTATACAATTTTGTAACCTCATCCATATTAGTTGCGTCTGCTGGAATAATTTTTGAGCCAGTTTCTTCAGCTAATTTATTTATTTCGCCCATACGCATTGCAATGGGTGCATTAGTTAATGTAAAGGTTGCGCCCTCTTCGTGGCATTTTTGTGCAACTTTCCATGCGATAGAATTTTCATCTAAAGCACCTGTAATAATTCCACGTTTTCCTTTTAATAAGTTATAAGCCATTATGTTATGTTTTTAGTTGTGCAAATATACTCTTTTGCCACTAAAAAAATGTGTAAAATCAATCTTGCTATTATTGTTTATTCTAAACAAACTGAGATTGTAATCAATAAAAAAAGCCGCAAAACTGCGGCTTTTATAAATAATGTTTATTTTTTTACTTAGTTAGTTTCCCTAAACGTGTTGTTGCCTTTACGGTTGTTACTTTATATATAAATCCCAAACCAATAGGTCTAGTAACAGTAACTTCAAACTGCGGATAAAATGCAACATCGTAGCCTTTGTTTTTTTCCATAACATCATATAAAGCATAAGATGCTGTTGGATTGACAATAAAACCACCAATTACTGGAATACTTGCTATGTTTATTCCCATTGGACCAGCAACTGCCCCATCTTTATTTACTGTTCCAGATGTTTTTTTAAATAATCTAGCGAAATCAATTCCTAAAATTTGCGTTGTAGTAGCCTCTCCCGATACTTGTTCAGACAAAATAAAATCCTTCTTTTCTAAATTTACACGAGTGTTTGGTTCACGCATAGATTTGTTTACGTTAGTACAACTACTAAAGATTGTAATAATTGCAATAACTCCTGTTAAAATAGTTTTTTTCATAATAGTATAATTTTATACAAATATAGATATAAATATCTTTTTTAACGACAAAAACTTGTTTTAATGCGATTAAACCACTCAATACTAATCAAATAAAAAATATTTTTCTCTAATAAAATATTCGGCCGATTCATATATTTTCATCATATTTTGTTGCATACTATCCGACTTTGATTTTAATGATTTTGAATAATTTGTGCCATCTAAATTTTTATATTTCCGTAAGTACGTTTCGTTATTCGAAATCGTTTTATAATAAAAATAACCGTCCTTACTCACACATCCAATCTTGTCATCTGCACTAAATACAACAAATGGATGTTGCTCTTTAAATACATTTATTCCAAATGATTGATTAGTAAACGGTAAATTTAACAATCCCAAAACTGTTGCTGGTATATCTGCTTGATAGCAAGGTGATGAAATTGTATCAGGTTTTAAAATAGCAGGCTGGTAAATAATACAAGGTACATGATTATAACTTAAAGGCATTTCGTAAGTATTGTTGGTGTGTTTACCATGGTCGCCCATAAATATAAAAACAGTGTTTTTAAACCACGGTTGCTTTTTAGCATTCGCTATAAATTGTCCAACTGACCAATCTGCATATAGTGCGCAATTTTCTTGTTCATCTGCACCATTTGGTTTATAAGAAATATCTGTTGGAATTTTCCAAGGTCCATGGTCTGAGCCTGTCATTAATACTGATAAAAAAGGTTTAGAGCTCTTGCCTTTTGAGTGTGTTTCAATTAATTTATCAAATAACTTATGATCTGGCACACCACAATTACTTAACACATCACTACTATTAAAATTATTATCACTAATAAAATTATCGTAACCGTTTAGTTTATAAAAACCTTCCATATTATCAAAATGCGCATCGTGGGTTGTATAAAAATAGGTGTCATATCCTTTATTTTTTAACACAGTTCCTAATCCATTAAATGGTTGTTTTACATAACTACGCAAACTTTTTTGAGTATAAATACTCGGAAAACCACTTGTAACAGAAAACAAACCATTAAAGGTGTGAATGCCCGAAGAAAAAAAGTTTTCGCAAAAAACGGCTTCTTTATTAAGTGAGTGTAAATTCGGTGTTAAATTTTTACCAGCGTAATATCCCATCTTACTTATCGATGTGCTTTCCATCATAACAATTACAATGTTATACTGATGCATACTATCAGAAGTATGTATTTCACGATTAATATTTTTTTCAAAAGGAGTTTTAATTCCTAAATAATTTCTTGTAAAAGCAATATCATCATCAATCTTTTTGGGCACTTCATAACTATTTTTGTTTTTAGAACTGATTACTGATTTCCAAAATGTATAGTTTGGATTTAGAGCTATTTGATTGATAAACGGATTTGAACTGACTATTGCTAAACCTTCGTGCAATACTTGTTTAGCAGATGTTCTTCCGCGTGCACCAAGTATTGTTATACCAATCGTAACTAATACCAACACTATGGCATAAGGCAATTTTGGTATTGTATCAGATTGCGCCTCATTAATATAACTTTTGTAATTTTTCTTTAAAAAATACATCAATGCAATTTCACTAACAATAAATACTATTAAAAATCCCCAATACGAAAAATTGCTAAACACCATTTCTGCCATAAATGCGGGGCTTTCGCTCCATATTAAAGCAGCTTTACTTAAATGATTTCCAAATTGCTGAAAGTAAGGAATATCTGCAGCGCATATAAATAAGTACAACGATATAAATACCGCATACAACAAGTAAGCAACTTTATTTAAAATAGGCAAAGCATTTTTTGAAAAATAATTAATGATTAAAAACACCAAGGGTAAAAACGTTATGTAACAAAACATAGCATTATCAAACAACACCGAAATTTTAAAAGCACTAACAATTAATGGTGCTTCATTTGGCAAAATAACATCAGGTTTATTAAACAAAAAAAACAATAAACGATACACTTGAAATAATCCAAATGTTAAAGCATACGTTTTTAATATAAATTTTAAATATGCAGGAAAGTACTTTAAAAGCTGTTTAAACATTTAATAACTCTTTAGCATTTTTTAAAGCTGTTTCGGTTGGTGTACCTGTGCTTAGCATTTTAGCAATTTCGCCAATACGTTCTTCTTTATTTAAGGCTTTAATATTAGAAATGGTTTTATCTTTTGAGTCAGATTTATAAACAAACAAATGATTATTACCCTTGCTAGCCATTTGTGGTAAATGGGTAATAGTTATGACTTGCATAGCCTTACCCATCGTCGTTAAAATATTTCCGATTTTATCGGCTACATCACCACTAACACCTGTATCAATTTCATCAAAAATAATAGTTGGTAAAGCAGTACGTTCCGCCAATAATGCCTTTAAACATAACATTAAACGCGACAACTCTCCACCCGATGCTGTCTTATGCAATTCTTTAAAATCAGCACCCTTGTTGGCTGAAAATAAAAACACAATAGTATCAAAACCATTAACTGTTAACTGAGTTGAAGTTTGTAAATCAATTTTAAACTGAGCATTTGCCATTGATAAACTCGACAACATCGTTGTAATGTTTTTTTCAATTCCAGATAATGCTTTTTGTCTTTTATCTGATAAATCTTTAGCTAAAACCTTACACTGTTTTTCAGTAGCAACAATTTCTTTTTGTATTTTTTCAATGCTAACTTCTAACGATGAGAACTGTTGCAATTTAGCTTCTATAGAATCCTTAATGTCTAATAATTCTTGCTCATTAGTTACATTATGCTTTTTTAATAACCTGTTTAATTTATCTAATTGAGCATTTACTTCTTCTAAACGAGATGGGCTATAAACCACATCTTCATCAACATTATCAATATCAGAGCTTAATTCTTTTAACTCTATGCTTACTGAATTTAAGCGTTCATACAATTCATTAAATGATTTTCCGAATTTAGAAATAGCTTGTAATTGTTGTTTAACAATAGCTAAACTTGATAATAAATTTTCATCATTACCATTTATTGCAACAGATGATTTTGATAAACTCGCTTTAATAAACTCAGCATTTTCAAGCGTTTCACTTTCTTCTTCTAATTGTTTTAATTCACCAACTTTTATATTTGCTTCATCCAACTCATTAAACTGAAACTGAAAATAATCTAATTCCTTTTTAGCTTGAATTTCCTGTTGTGTTAAATCCTCTAATTGCTTTTTTAATTTTTGCAATCCTGAAAATTGCTTTTTATAATCATAAAACAAATTAGTTGTTTGCGCAAAAGCATCCACTAATTCAAACTGAAACTTTGCTTCTTTTAATAGTAGTGTTTCGTGTTGCGAATGTATATCAATTAATTGCTCACCTAATTCTTTTAAAACAGAAAGCGTTGTTGGCGTATCATTAATAAAGGCGCGCGATTTTCCTTCGGGAGATATTT
>JAYSTR010000229.1:0-6430 GCA_043719555.1 Bacteroidota bacterium
ACTCAACTAAGTATCTAAAACTCAAATAAATTAAAATGTTTTTATCTTTATAATTAACAGTGAAGTCAACTTTTAAAAAAAAAATACCTACTTTAATTATTAAACTACTTGTTGGTGTTTTAAGTTTTTGGTTAATCTATCATCGCTTGCATCAAATTCCTAATTTTAAAGCAGAGTGTTTACGCTTATTTAATTCGAGCCATACACTATATATATTATGTGTGGTTTTAGTAATGATGCCCATCAATTGGGGAATTGAAAGTTTTAAGTGGCAGTTAATTACAACATCTATCGAGCGAATTTCATTTAAAACAGCCATCAAATCTGTTTTTTCGGGAATTTGTTTAGGGAACTTAGCGCCTGGTCGCGCTATGGAATTTTTGGCTAAAATTTATTTTTTTAAACCTCAAAACAAACCAACGGTTACTGTTTTACATTTCGTTAATGGTATGTTTCAAATGCTCATTACAGTAACTGCAGGAATTATTGCTGTTGCCCTAAAAGCCAATGAAAACAAAGAACATACAATGTTAGTGTACCTAATTGTTTTTAGTGGCATTTTATTGATTATTGGTTTTTGTTTAGCTATTTTGAATGTGAGTTTCATTCAAAAAAAATTAGCATTTTTAAAATGGTTTCATCAATTCAAAGAGGGAAATACTATTGTTTTTTCAAAAACTTTAATCTCCACGTTAGTTAGTTTATCTATCGTTAGATATGCTGTATTTACCACACAATTTTATTTAATTTATTCTGCTTTCACACCAAGCGTTTCTGTAACGCAAACCTTTATTGGTATTGCCGCCTATTTTATGTTAACCAGTGTTATTCCAATGATAAGCGTAATAGAACCCGCTATTAGAGCTGCCATTGCCTTATTTGTATTTAATAACGAAGCTGATAATAGCGTTACCATTGTTTTAACCTCTACTTTTTTATGGCTCATTAATGTTATCATTCCTAGTCTTTTAGGTTACCTGATTATCTTACGTCAAAAAATTGATATTAAATCTTTTAGTTTAAACCAACGGAGTGACAATTGAACTGTTCATATTTGGATTTATTATAATTTTATACGGGTTATTTACAACCCTTGCGGTTATTGGCATAAATCGACTTAATCAACAGAGTATTTATAAAAAAAATAGTGGGTTGTTTTTTTCGATTGTTGTATCAGCACGAAATGAAAAAGAAAATGTAGCTGCTTTTTTACGCGAAATATCCAAACAATCATTTTCTAATAAACAATTTGAACTCATTATTATAGATGATGCCTCATCAGACAATACAGCTGGTGAATTTGAAACTCATTTAAAAAATTCAGAAATTAATTACCAACTCATTAAACAACCAACACATCAAGGCAAAAAAATAAATATTGCCCAGGCTATTTCATTAGCCAAAGGCGATGTGATTATTACAACTGATGCCGATGTGTGCTACAGAGATAACCTGTGGCTCGAAACAATTTCGCATTATTTTTCTTCCGAAAGTTGTGATATGCTTATTATGCCAATCGATTTTGAAAACAAAATGTCAATCATTTCTCGTTTTCAAACAGTAGAAAATATTGCACTAACCGCTATTACTGCTGGCTATTCGGGCATTAACCAGCCATTTTTGTGCAATGGCGCAAACTTAGCTTTTAAAAAAGAAGCTTATTTAACGGTAAACGGTTATGAAAAACATTTACAAGTTTCCTCTGGCGAAGATGTGTTTTTATTAGAGGATTTAAAAAATATCAATTCTAAGGCTATTATCTATGGCTTTAATAAACACTTAATTATTAAAACACAACCACAAGAATCTATTCATGGTTTTATTTCGCAACGATTAAGATGGGCTTACAAAGCCAAGTACAGCAGTAATTACTTAAATCTTAGCGTTGGTATTATTGTGATGTTAGCCAATTTAATTTATTTAGCTTTAATTGTTGCTTTAGTTAAACAATCGGTTTTTGTATATTATTTGTCGATTTTCGCTCTAACTAAGTTATTTTTCGATTTTTTGTTACTATTTTTAGCTTCCACTTTTTTGGGTCGAGTAAAATATATGGCGCTATTATTCCCTTTTGAATGTGTGTATTGGATATACGCATTGTTTATAGGAATAGCATCTATGTTTGTGAAGCCAATGTGGAAAGGTGTAAAAATAAATTAATTGTTTAGAAAAAAAACACATAGCAATTTTAAATCAGACTCGTTAAGTAAAAAAACGTGGTTACGCTTTAAACGCAATAAACTAGCTATGTTTGGGTTATTTTTAATTATAGCCGCTACAACTATTTCTGTTTTAGGCTTTGTAATTACACCCGATTCTTCGCCCTATGCTAATGATCAAAAACCTGAATTACACATTAAAAAACCAGGATTTAAAGCGCAATTATTACAACTTAAAAAAAATGAACCAAGCAATAAAGTAAACATCTTTACTAAAATGATTTTTGGCGAAATTAGTGATTATAGTAATGTTCCCATTTACTCATACTCTTTTAAAGGCTTTGATTTAGTTGCTGAGGAATTTACAGGAAACACGCCTAACAATGGCGGAAAACTTACATTCAATCTAGCTGACATTGTTTATGATGTTAATAGCAATTATCCTATAAAAAACGACAGCATTACAAATACGATTGAGTTTTATCAATTAAGCACAGGCTCTAAATTAAAATTAAAGGTTAGTGATTTAGTTGCCGAAGTAGAGAGTCGACACCTAAAAACAAAAACATTTTTATTAGGCACCGATTTGGCTGGGCGAGATTTATTAAGCAGATTAATGATTGGGACTCGCATTTCATTATCCGTTGGTTTTATCTCTGTAATTATTTCCATACTTACTGGTATATTTTTAGGAGCTATTGCTGGCTATTACAAAGGCTGGGTTGATGATGTAATTATGTGGTTAATTAATGTGGTTTGGTCTATCCCTACATTATTATTAGTTATTGCCATCACTCTGGTGTTAGGTAAAGGTATAATGCAAGTGTTTATTGCCGTAGGTTTAACCATGTGGGTTGATGTGGCTCGTTTAATTCGCGGGCAAATTTTAAGCATACGCGAAAAAGAATTTGTGGAAGCTGGTCGAGCACTAGGTTATAAAAACATGCGCATTATCACAAAGCATATTATTCCTAATGTAATGGGACCAGTAATTGTAATTGCAGCATCCAATTTTGCCTCAGCTATCTTAACCGAAGCCGGCTTAAGCTTTTTAGGGATTGGTGCCCAGCCTCCAACTCCATCGTGGGGCGAAATGATTAATGCACATCGTGGTTATGTATTAGTTGATGCCGCATACTTAGCTTTTGTGCCTGGCATAGCCATTATGGTGTTGGTTTTAGCCTTTATGCTAGTAGGTAATGGCCTACGTGATGCGTTGGATACAAAATCGATGGATGCTAAACAATTTTTGAATAGTTAATTCATTTCTTTTTAGTATTTTTATTTACAGCAAACTTTTATTTTTTTATGATGGTATATTTCAAGCAAATTCTTTTTGTGCTTTTATCGATGTTAATTATTAATTCATCGCAAGCGCAAGTATATAAATATGTAAAAAAAGGCAACAAAGCCGTAGGTAATAACAAAATTGAAAAAGCACGTATCTATTATGCAAAAGCGTATGATATAGATAAAACTAATTACAATGCTAATTTGGGATTAGGTTTTGTGTTAGCTGAATATATGGGCAAAACAGATGAAGCCATTCCTTACTTAGAACGTGCCTATAAAAAATCGCCCAAAGATACCTTATATGATTTACCATATGTGTTAGCTAAGTGTTATCACGCTAATGGTGATTATGATAAGGCTTTAATGTATTACGAAAAAATGAATGGTAAAGTAGATTTAGAACAAGACGATAAAGTATTTCAATTAGAATTAAAAAAACGCATGGCTGATTGTCAATATGGAATTAGTCGTCAAAACGAAACTCCATCAAAAGATTGGTATGTAGTAAATGCTGGAAATAAAATTAATACGCCTATGCCAGAGTATGTGCCTGTATTAAATAACAATAACGAATTAATTTTTACATCTAAACGCAAAGATTCCCCTAAAGAAAAAACAAACGACTTAGATGGTAAATATTTCGAAAGCATGTATTTAAGTAAATTGGAAGGCGGAAAGCCGCAATCTCCTCGTCGTTTCACAGTTCCTGATTTATTATTAAAACCAAAATTTCGCAAAGGAAACGAATCTATTATTTCTATTTCGCCAGACGGTAATACATTGTATGTGTTTCGTAATGGTAAAATTTATGAAGTAAGCACAAATGGAACAACAAAGTCAGATCCAAAAAAATTATCTAAAGCCATCAATTTCGATTACTATCAAAATCATGCGTATTTATCTAGCGATGCCAAAACGTTATTATTTACTAGCGAATCAGATCATGGAATTGGTGGTAATGATATTTATTCCTCTACAAAAGATGCTCAAGGTAACTGGAGTAATCCTAAAAACATTGGCAAACCCATTAACACTGAGTTAAACGAAGACGCTCCTTTTTTAACCAACAATGGTAAAACCTTATACTTTGCATCTACTGGGCACGAAGGATATGGTAACTATGATATTTACAAAAGTGAATTAACAGATACCACTTGGAGCCAACCAGTAAACCTTGGTAAACCTATTAATTCACCAGCTAATGATATCTTTTTGGTGCAACATAACGATGAAACAAATGGTTATTATGCATCAGGTCGCAAAGGTGGTTATGGCGATATGGACATTTATAAATTAATTAGTTTAAAAAACATTAATAAAGAGTGCGTGCTTTCAAACTCAGATTTAGTGAACGTTACTAATACGTTGCTTGACGAAGCAGCTGGCAAAGTTGAATTTAAAGCCACTCTATCATCTTCCTTCACTCCTATTGAATATAGCTGGACAGTAAACAACACCGCTAACCAAACAAATAACAACAGCATTGAAACCAACTTAGATAAAAGCAAAACCAACCATAGTGTTGTATCTAAAATAGTAGCCTATTGCGATACTTGTTTTACACCTGTTGTCTTTTGTAATACAACAACCTATAATTTCCCTGTAACAACAAACACTGCAACTACAGAGCCAAAAGGAAATGATGATTTACCTATCGTAAATAAGTATGATAAAGAGCTAGTGAAAAACTACTTAAGTTTAAATGCAACTAAAAACATAGGGTTTGATTTAACGCCAGTTCATTTTGATTTAAATAAAAACGACATTAGAGCTGATGCAAAATCAATACTTGATAAAAATATTGAAGCTTTAAAACAACATCCTGAAGTTGCTATACTAATTTATGGTTTTACCGATGCACGTGCTGATGAAGTTTATAACCGAAAATTATCAAAAGCCAGAGCTAAACATGTTAAGAGTTACTTAACTAGTGCGGGTGTATCTAAAAAACAGATACAATTAGTTGAAGGTAAAGGTGAGGAGTTTTTATTAAACAGTTGTGATGATGCTAATACCTCTTGTGATGAAACTCAACACGAACAAAACAGACGTGTTGAGTTTATGTTATTTAAAAATTAATTATTTTTCTACAAATAATTGTAATAAACACAGGTGAGTTGGTTGTCAATCCAGATTGCTATCGGGAGGCGAGGTGGTGCGCAAGCTATAGCGAAGAAGCATCGTTTTGACTTGATTTTTTTAATACTTTTTTCGTCAAGGAAAAAAGTATGTCGCTAATAAAATATAATTTGCAATCGTATTTGATAATTCACATTCATTGTGAATTTACTTAAATCCTTCAAAAGCACCCAATCCAAATAACGCAAAATCGTATTTAATGGGGTCTTTTGCGTCAAAGGTTTTTAACACTTCGGTGATTTCAGTCACCGCTTGCCAATCATTTTGAGTACGTGTTAGTAAACCTAATTTTCGGCTCACATTTCCTGTATGTAAATCAAGTGGTAAACATAATTGCGAGGGCGATATCGATTTCCATAAGCCAAAGTCTACGCCCAATTTATCTTTTCTTACAAGCCAACGTAAATACATACAAAGTCTTTTAGCGCTAGATTTTGCTGCAGGATTCGACACATGCTTTTCAACTCTTGTTAAATGATTAGGTTGTAAAAATAACGTTCTAAAATTTACAATAGCCAATTGAACGTTTTGCTCGTGTTTAGTAATCCCAATACTAAAGGCTTTTTCTAAACCACCATGCTTAGTATAAATGTTTTTTAACGATTGTAAAAAGAAAACACAATCGTCACTATTAAAGGTGCGATGCACAAATTCCGAAAAACGATGTTCATCTGCTTTGCTAAAATTTAAAATAAAATCATAAGGCTCATTATTCATCAATCGCATTAATTTATTGCCATTATTAATGATAGAGGTTCGTTGTCCCCATGCAATGGTAGCCACTAAAAATGCTGAAATTTCTATGTCTTCTTTTTTAGTAAACTGATGGGGGATGGAAA
>JAYSTR010000230.1:0-2583 GCA_043719555.1 Bacteroidota bacterium
TGATGTTTCAGATGTGGTACGAGAAATGGATGGCATAGTTTTTTTATTAAGTATTTACTAAAGTTTGTATCTATACATTAAAGAGTTAAACAATTATACTTTATAGAAAACCGAAAATAATACAATGAAAGTCTTTATAATATTGCTTTTTTTTATTTCAATACAAGAAATTGTTATGGGACAAAATTTTGCAATTAATCAGTTAAATGAAAAAGGTAAGAAAACTGGTAAATGGCTAATCTATCTCGATGAAAATTGGAAAGAAGTTAAAGATACAAATGCAAGTATTTATAAATATTATGACGAATATTTGAATGGGAAGCCATTAATAGGTATTGGTAAGATAAAACATAAAAATAGACTTGAAGAACCTGCAAAAAATAATGGTAAATTATTAAATGGTGAATATAAATGGTTTAAAAAGGATAATTCATTGTTAGAAAAATTTTATTTTAGAAATGGAGAACTTGTAAATTCTCAAGAATATAAAAAGAATAATGAAGTAGAATTTTATTTTGATTACACAATTAGTTATGACAATAATCCTTATTCATATGGCATGTACTATTATATGAAAAATGGCTTAAGTCCTTTCTTTATTCTTAAGGATGGAAAACGTGGCTGGAATCTATATGAGTGGGATGAAACAGATCCAAAAATCACAACAAACCCGAAGTAATAGTACATCAATGTATTTACAATAACGAAGACTTATAAATTTCAGATTATAATACTTATTTATCCATTAGTACAAATTACAACTCCAATGTTTTCACAAAGTGTAACGTGGCTTCCATTTCTTGGTACATAATTTTATCATCAGTAATAAATGGAATTAGTTTTCTAAAATCCGTTATTACTTTTTCAATTTTAGGAGATGATTTTAAGGGGCGTCTAAACTCCAATGCTTGTGAGGCATTCAGTAATTCTATCGCTAATAAACGTTCTACGTTTTCAATCACTCTAAAACATTTAGTTGCCGCATTAGCACCCATACTTACGTGATCTTCTTGTCCGTTACTTGATACGATGCTATCAACACTAGCAGGCGTACATAATTGTTTATTTTGACTTACGATACTCGCAGCTGTGTACTGAGGAATCATAAAGCCTGAATTTAACCCTGGCTTAGCTACTAAAAAGGATGGTAAATTACGAATACCTGCAATTAACTGATACACACGTCGCTCAGAGATACTGCCTAACTCAGCCATAGCAATGGCTAAAAAATCTAAACTAATCGCTAAAGGTTGTCCGTGAAAATTTCCACCACTAATAATTTCATCATCTTCAGGAAACACCGTTGGATTATCAGTTACCGAATTAATTTCTGTTTCAAAAACAGATATCACATAATTAGTTGCGTCCTTAGTAGCACCGTGCACCTGAGGTATACATCTAAACGAATACGGATCTTGAACTTGTACTTTTTTTTGCGCTAATATTTCGCTACCCTCTAAAATTTTACGAATATTTTGTGCAGTTTGTAATTGTCCTTTGTGCGGACGAATAATATGTATATTGTCTTTAAATGGTTCTATACGTCCATCAAATCCATCTAATGATAATGCACCAATAAAATCAGCTAAGGCATTTAACTTCGTTGATTTTAATAAACTCCACACGCCATAAGCACTCATAAATTGTGTGCCATTTAATAACGCTAAACCTTCTTTTGATTTTAAGGTAATAGGCGCTAATCCTAATTCTTTTAAAACCTCTGCAGCATTGCGTTTATTCCCTTGGTAATTCACTTCGCCCATACCTAATAATGGTAAACACAAATGTGCCAAAGGCGATAAATCTCCCGAAGCACCTAACGAACCTTGTTCATAAACAATGGGGTAAACTTTATGATTATAAAAATCAATTAAACGTTGAACTGTTTGTAATTGCACAGCACTTTTACCATACGATAATGATTGTACTTTAAGGATTAACATTAAGCGTACAATTTCCATTGGCACCTCATTACCCATTCCGCAAGCGTGCGACATCACTAAATTAGTTTGCAGTTGCTCTAATTCGTGATCAGGAATTACCACATTACACAATGAGCCAAAACCCGTGTTAATACCATAAATTGGCTCTTTTTGCGAAGCCATTTTTTTATCTAAGTAATCGCGACAAGCAACAATGTTTTGCTTGGCTTTATCCGATAATACTAATTGCACATTAGTATCAATGATGTGTTGTATGTCTTTTAGCGTAATTAATTTATCAGTTGAAATTGTATACATACTATTTTATTAAATGTTGATTATCGTTGTGAGCCCATAGAGTTATCTCTGGCCGAATTATTAATATTAAAGGCAATAGGGTATTTCATTTTATAACGAACTAATTTTCCATCCTTAGTGCCTGGTTTCCATTTCGTATCCTTCATAACGTTTAAAGCGGCTGCTGTACAAAAATGATTAAATTCTTTTTCGGCATACACATTACTAATAGTTCCGTTTGGTTCTACAATAAAACTCAATACAACCGTGCCTTGTATGTTTTGTCTAATAGCTAAATCGGGGTATTCTAAATTTTTATAAACGTAATCATTAAATTCTTCGTCACCCTTAATGTATTGCGGCG
>JAYSTR010000024.1:0-5747 GCA_043719555.1 Bacteroidota bacterium
ATATTATTTTCGATAAATGAAATACCATTTTGAAAATGACCTATCCACGTGGTATTTTTAGTATCAGTATAACTACAGGTAGAATTATTTTCAGCTAACCCATTTTTCTTTGTATAGTTAGTAAACTTTAATCCATCAAATACAGAAAACCCATCTCCTGTTGAAACATTTAAAAAACCAAATTTCCCTTGATTTATATTATAAATATAGGATTGGGGTAATCCATTATCTTCCGTGAAGACTTTAAAATTATAGGTTTGTGCTAGGCCGCAAATAGCAGTCGAAAAAAATAAAAAGCTATAAAATAATTTCACTATAACTTTCATACATTAATTATCAACCTTAACACCTATTTTATATTTAAACTTTGGTACTCCTCCAATTGGGCTGGTATAAAAAGGCATTAACTCATCGTATTGATTGGTTATAAACACAACAATATTATTGTCTTTAGAGTTTTTATTTTTCACAAACTGAATATCAAGTGATGTGTTATGTTCATCTTTAGTAATTTCGTGTTCATTAATATGCCACAACCCATCTCCAGATGATTTAGAAATAACTCCTTTTTTGTTTACAGATATTAATCTGATAATTCCATCATCGTCAAAATCAAATACGTTAATTTTCACTTTAACAATGTTTGGCGTTACAAAAGGATATAAATGACCTATGGAAGTTCTGTCATCCGACATTCGAACAGAATACTCATATGTAAAGGAATTTGATCCTTCTATGGCCTTATTAGTTGTGGCATCAGACGAAAGAAAAAATTTATATAAATTTCCATCATCTCCAGATAAACCTTCAACCACAATTTTAAAAATATAACCTCCATTCTCGGGTTGTAATTCTCCATCAACTGGATTAAACGGACCAAGTGTTATCCATTTTCCATCGGTTGATTTATCATTAACAAAAACTTTAGATGTTAATTCAACTCCAGCTTTGTAATTACCTGTTGGATTCTGTTTTTTTGAATCAGAATTTGAATGAGCTCCCTTTCCTCCATAAATAGAAAATTTGGTTTTTGTATTAAAATCACCATGCATTTCATCATTTGTACCACCACATTCGGGATCATACACATTTATAAATACTGGCTTTTTTTCAGAAATGGGAACAGCAAAAAAAAATGTTTGCACAAAATCATCGTCACCCCAAGTTATATCCGAATTTTTTCCAAAAGTCACTAAAAACGGAAACTTTTCGTCTACAGAAGGCACAGATTGAGCTTTTATGGCTTGTAAACTACATATCAATATAACTAATCCAACTATATATTTAATGTTCATTGTGTACAATTTTAAGTTCTATTCTTCTGAGCAAATCCGGTGCTAAATTTTGTTGAGGGTAATAAATTCGTTCAATATATATATCATTTGAATTTACCTTATATTTCTTTAACATACTAACTAAATTTACAACTCGTTTGTTATTTAATTTGATATTGTATTCTAATGAACCTACTCCGTCAAAATAATTTATTAAATATACTCTTGGTGCTTTATACGAAGTTATTTTTTTTGAATAATAACTAATAACTTCATTATACTTTGATAATATTTCTGGTTTATCGTAATCAAAATAAATAACACAATTATCTTCACTTACCTGAATAGTATCTACCACTGATGTGTAAGAGTTTTTGTTTTGTCCCTTAATAATTGAACCGTGTTCAAAACCAACGACAACTGCTTTTGTAAAGCCTTTTGTTTTAGCAAATTTATAATAAGGCAAAATTCCGTTTAAATTTCGCTCATTACCACTTGTATATCTATAAATAGAATCTTCGTGTGTCACTTTCAAATCTTTAACTCCTTCAAATATGGTTGATTTAACCGAAATAGAATCTCTTGAAACCCCTAAATTTACTCTATACATTATAGAGTCTTGTTTTACAACATTAGGATAAACACTTTTAGCGTGTGTTGCTAAAACAGTATCAACGTCAACAGTACTCTTAGGTTTTTCTAAATCACTGATATAAATTATTTTTTCAGTACAAAAATTTGATTTCACTTTAGTACTATCATGTAAAGCAACAACACCTAATTTTATTGTTTGTTTTCCTGAAGAAGAGTATATCTTATTAGCTTTTATTTGAGAAACCACATCAGTTGGAGAAAAGAACCAATAGTAATTTAAAATAGTATGATTTTTAATTTTAGAGCTAGAAGCATCAAATGAAATTAACTGATTTTTAGATAACGTATCTGGTAAAGTTATTTTTAGTCCACTTGGATCCTCAACAACAAAATCATAACTCAACTCATTATAAAATAATTGTCCTGATGCTTTTTCTATTACATTTAATTGGACTTGATAAGTGCCAGTTTTAGCATAACAATGTTTTGCTTCTATTCCACGTTTTTTGGTTCCATCGCCTAAATCCCACTCATAAATGGTTTCAGTAGTATCTGAATTTGAAGTAGATTCCTCGAAAAATGTATAACAAAATTTATCCTTTGCAGGAATACAATTATTAAACTCTGGAATAGGATTTTCGAAATAAAAAATATCATCACTATTTGCTGAATTTCTATTGGAAGAAAAATAGCCTTTTTTATTTGTGGAATCTAAACTTAATCCAAAATCATCAAATGAACTATTTACAGGGCTAGGTAATGCGATTTTTTGAAAAATTGAAGAATCTATCGTGTTAAATTCATAAATATCTAAATCTGTTCCACTTTTACTTTTAGATGAAAAATAAAGTGTTCCATCTGAACTTACATAAGGAAAAATTTCATTTTCAGAACTATTGATTTTATCTCCAAAATTTATGGGTTTACTCCAAATATTATTTTTGCAGATAGCATAATACAAATCCATTTTACCGTAGCCTCCTGGTATATCCGAGCTAAATACAATAACGCTATCGCTATTTAAAAAAACGGGATGACAAAACGAATACGCAGGATTATTGATAGGATGTAATTGTGGCTTACTCCACTTACCGTTTACTTTGTGGCTATAAAACAACTGAAGTTTTCTGTCTTTTTTTTCTGTTTTGTAATAAAATTCGTTGGTTTTATTATTACTTGAAAATAATGCTGTAGACATTTTTTCATTAAATGTAATTGGGCCATCGTGATTTAAAGTATTGAATGTATTACTTTTTTTTACCAATTTAAAAGTAACTGAATCTACTTTTTCGCATTCATAAATATCAGTATGTTCAGCAACTGAATCATTACTCACATAATTAACCGAAAATGATTTTGATTTATTTGATACAAAAAACAATTTATTTTTAACTAAAAAAGGAGAAAACTCTTGTGCTGAAGTATTAATACTTATCGGCTTACAAATCATAGTTGATGAATGATTTGAAGTAGTTGGAGGCTGCGCTAATGCAAATAGCGAAAACAACAAAGCAGATATCAATAATTTCAATTTCATTAGAAATATCTTACACTTTTTGAATTTATATTATAATTAAATAAATAACGCAACATTATTTCGTGACTACCGTGTGAATACGTTCTAATTTTGGTTAACGAATAATCATATGCATAGCCAATATTTAATTGATTGTTTATTTTTAAATCAACATAAAAATATAAATCCGCCGATGAACGATAACCTAAACCTACTCCATAGTTTTTTAATAAATAAAGAGTTGTGGTTAAATCATATTGTATTGGAGAATTCTTTAAATATTTAACTAAAACACTTGGTTTAATTTTAAAATTTTCGTTTACAGAAAACAAATGGCCTCCATAAATATTTGCGTGATTAAACTTATTTAAGTCTTTTAAACCAATATTAAATAACGTGGGAAAAGAAATGCCAACAAACGATTTCGAATTATAAAAATAAGCACCTGTTCCAAAATTAGGATTGTACTTCACTTGCGCTTGATTCATAAATGTTGGGTCATTTTCGGTAGTAGTTTTAATCTGACTCCAATCATTTTTAATAATTTCCATTCCAGCCTTTAAGCCTAATGCTAAAATCGATTTTTTAATTTTTAATTTATAGGAATAAATTCCTGCTATTTCATTGGATGTTGTGATACCTATTTTTTCTGAATTAACAGTTAAACCAACATTAGATGTTTTTTTTCGTAAAGGTGAATGCAATGCTATATTGATGTTTTTTGGAGAACCTTGTAAACCCGTCCATTGATTTTTTACAACTGCTGTAAAGTTTAAAGCATCCTGGCTACCAGCATACGCAGGATTAATTAATAAACCCGAATAAATATACTGGCTATAAAATGGTTGATGTTGTGCCCACATATGAGACAACATCAAACAACATACAATTATGTAAACAATTTTTTTCAATTTATTTTTCGCGCTTAATAATTATATAACCATTAAACTTTAATTCTTTATTTATCTCTAAAACATAAAAATAGGTATCATCAACTAAAGGCTCATTACTTGTATTATTCCCATTAAATTCATTTTTATAATTCTCATTTTCATATACTACGCCACCCCATCGATTTAAAACAACCAGCTTCGCATTATCAAAAAACTGTATACCAATAATTTCGAAATTATCATTAATACCATCACCATTAGGAGAAAATGCATTCGGTATTTCCAGTCCGGAATATTCTACAACAACATCATCGCTTGAGTTAGGACATTTACCATTGGTTATAGTCCAATTAAACGTATTAACTCCATAACTTAATTCCGATACTATAGAAGATGGATTATTAATTTGTCCAATTGTTCCAAAACCATTTACGATTGACCAACTAGCATGGCCAACTACTGGCTGATTTGCAGATAAAATTGCAGTAGGAACAGTTACCAAAATATTATCTCCAGCGAAAGCAATTGTAGGCATTTGATCTACCATAACCTCAACAGTATCTTTATTTGATACACAAGCGCCATTAATTGTTTGCCAAACATATTGATTGGAGCCAATGCTATAATTTGAAATAGTTGTAGTTGGATTTGTATTATTGGCAATAATAGATGTTCCTATAATTTGTGTCCACAAACCTGAGCCAGTAATAACAGTACTTCCTTGTAATTGATACGTTAATTGATTCTCGCAAATTGTATCATTATTTCCTGCTGAAGAATTAGTTGGCGCTCCATCAACTAATACAATAATATCAGAATAAGCCGAATCACAAGGGGATGAAAAAACTGTCCATCGTAATGTATTTAAGCCTATTTGTAAATTTGAGACTGTCGTGTTTTCTATATTTACATTAGCAAATGTTCCTTGTCCAAAAGTAACGGTCCATTTTCCAAGTATACCACTTGGAGCTTGATTCGCATTTAAAGTTAATGGTTGTTGGTTTTCGCATATCGTAAAATTAGTTCCTGCATTAGATATCGGAGTCGTATTTTTAACCTCAACACTAAAGCTGGCAGTATCTTTATTACCATAAACATCTGTTACTATATAATCTATAGTACTTATTCCAAAATTAAATTGTGTTCCACTTACATCATTTATTCCTGATGCATTAGTAGAACCGCTGACCTGATAAATAACTGAAGCCACTGAACAATTATCAGAAAAAGAAACAGGAGTAATATTATTAACAACTGCACCGCAACTTGCCAAAGAATTATACACCACTACATTTGAAGGAGAAATAATAGAAGGCTTTATACTATCCATTACAACTACTGTTTGAGTAGAGGTTGAAACTAATCCATTAGCATCAGTTACTGTCCATGTAACTATTGTATTACCTAACAGATAGATACTTGGTGAATTATTAACTACAGATGCAACCGAACAATTATCTGAAGTAGTTG
>JAYSTR010000231.1:0-6412 GCA_043719555.1 Bacteroidota bacterium
CTTCCCCTAAAAATTTCTCATCGGAATCGCCTGTTGTTATTCGGCTACGTTTACTAGAGCCTCTCGCAATATAAAAACCTAAGTTGGGATGTAATCTATCAAAACACCAGATTAAAAATTTATTCGTAAAACACTTTTTCAGAAATTTATACCAACTATCGCCTGGACCTAAGCCATCGCCGTGACCAATAAAAAATGATTTATCGTTATATGTTTTTTGTATAGGTTCATGGTGGACTAGTACTCCTAACTCTTGTGTAAAATAATCGCGCATCCACAAATCGTGATTACCTGTAAAAAAATGAACAATAATACCGCTATCAGTTAACTCAGCAATTTTGCCTAACAATCTTGTTTGTCCTTTAGGTATGGTGTATTTATATTCCCACCAAAAATCGAATATATCGCCTACTAAATAAATTTCTTCGGCATTATGCTTAATAGAATCTAACCAACGAACGATTTTTTTTTCGCGTGCTAAACTCAACTCAAACGTAGGAACGCCTAAATGAAAATCAGAAGCAAAGTATATTTTTTTTGAAGGCTGCATTACATCAAATTATTTGAAATAAAATTACGTGGTTTAATTAAATACAAATTAAACGTAAAACGTATTGCATCGTACCAATTACTATTTCCGCTAGCGGATAATCCTTTTTTAATATCCTTACTATATGTAAATGGAATGTAAATTTCGAAAATATTTTTCCATAAACTTATATTTGCGCCAGCACAATACAAAAACTTTTCTTCTATTAAGCTATTGGTAAATTCGCAAGTTCCAACATCCACAAATAATTTAAGAGGCAAAATTCCAATTTTTGGTGATTTTAAATTCATTGCAATAAGCCATTTATCTGTTTGTCCTAATCCTGTTGGAACTTTAAATGCCCCATCGTTTTCTACAAATTGAGCTGATGGCAAGCCAACGGAATGATAATAATCACGATCTAAATAATTATAATCAAATAAATAATCTTGCGCTCCATTAAATCCGCTCATTCTAAATCTATAATCTTGGCTAGCATTTAATCTATTAAATAAAAAAGTTCCTGCAAAAACTCTTACATCAAAACTCTTTTTTGCATTTATTGTAAACGCATAATTAAACTCAGCACTTACTTTTCCAAACAAATCGTTATGCTGTAAATTCACTTTTAAATTATAAGGATTAATAACACGTGTATTCTGCAAAGTGTAATAAAAATTATTGATAAAAGTAGATGTAGTTGTTTTAAATATAGAAGGAGCTATAGAATCATCTTTTCTGTCATAGCCATCCACAACTAAAAAATTAGTTGTGTAGCCAATGTGATGCGTGAACTTACTTAAGGGATCTTGTTTTTTTAATTCAACGTCTACTGTTCCTGATAGCTTGTAATAGTTTAAACTAAATGATTTGACGTTAGTATTATATTCCGCATTAAAAAACTGTGTATCTTCTATGTTATGTGAAAATGATTTTACTTTAGCACTTAAGGTAATTTGTTGTATGGCATTACTATTTGGTATAATGTTTCTGGCAATATCTGCATAGCCCACCAAAGCTTTATTACCAAAGGCAAACATAGGTGCAATAGTAAACTCTACCTTTTTTTGCAAAAAATTATAATTATAAAACGCACAACCTAACATCAATTTGTTGTATTGGTTATACCCTCCTATCGGTAAAAAATTTAGTTGGTTATATAATGGATTATCCATTTTACCCAAGAAGCTAAGTTTAATTGGTTCTATTCGTTTAAACACACCTTTCGTTCTCATCACATTATTCTTACGATCTGTTTCAGGCATAAACTGATCGGCATCTATTCTAAATTCATCAACCTCAGCAGGCGGAAACTCAAACACGCGCTTACCCTCAAAAGCATTATACCATACTGTACCAACTAATTTTTTGTTTTTAAACGCTGATAATGCTACAGGTCCAAATACATTAGAATTATTTTTAATAAGTACGGCATGACTATGGTCGCCTAACTCACGATGTGCCATAATTCGGTAATCAATTTTTTTTGTACTCAGTAACATTTCGCTTACAAACCAACTTAAATCTGTATTTAAATAATACTCTAATGTTTTAATTAAATCGTTTGGTGTGGGGTGTTTAAATTTCCAGTTCTCAAAATAAAACTGCATTGCCTGATCAAATTTTTCTTGTCCTAAATAATTCATTAAGTAATCAAACACCAAAGCCGATTTGCTGTAAACAATACCTCCATAATTATAACTTGTAAATCTATCTGCGCTTTGAAAAATAGGCTGATCGGTATTTTTACGTGCAGCATACAAATACGCTAATTCATATTCAGCCTTATGTTTTAATTTGTTTAATCCAAAAAACTTAAAGGTCGAATCTTTTCCTAACAAACTCGTTAATTTTTCATTAGGATACTTGGAGCGGATGTAACGCATTTCGTAAAAAGAATTTAATCCTTCATCCAAAAATGGGAACTCACGTTCGTTACTACCTAAAATACCATAGTACCAATTGTGCCCCACCTCATGCATAATGGTTGTTTCTAACGTAAACGCATTATTACTTTCGCCAATAATAGTAATATTAGGGTATTCCATGCCACCACCAGCACTAATAGTTCCATCAATAGCTGTTACATGATGATACGGATAGTCTCCATTTAATTCCGAATAAAAAGCAGTTGCATCATTTATATACTCTATGGATTTGCTCCACAATTTAGGTTCGCTATTGGTAAAAAATGCCCAAGTGTCAACCGTATTTCCACTATGTGGTAAGCGAGTTTCTCCTCTTAAAACGTGAAAACGTTTATCTGCAAACCACGCAAAATCGTGTACACGGTATTGTTTAAACTGTATGGTTTTATATTCGGTACTTGATGCTGGGAATGAATTATCGGATGAGAAATTTTTATCGTTAACTAATTTTTCGGTTTCAATTACTTTTTCATTTAACCAAAGTTCTTCATCTTGTTCATCAATTCTATCACCTGTTGCAGCCAATACATAATTTTTAGGTAGAGTTATTTTTACATCAAAGCTTCCGAATTCACTGTAAAATTCTCCCTGATTTAAATAAGGCATTTGGTGCCAACCATCTCTATCAAATACTGCCGGTTTTGGATACCATTGTGTAATAGCGTAAGCTTGCCCTATATGACCTAAACGCGATAATTTTGCTGAAGGAAGTTTTACATGAAAAGGTGTGGTAATAAAAATAGTATCAAGCGATTTTAAAGGTTTATTTAAATATAACTTACAAATATCAATATGTTCTAAATCATATTCCCATTTAATTTGCTCACCATCAATTAAAAAATTTAAGCTATCTATGTATCCTAAATCTTCATCCTTAGCATAATACATTTTAGTATCGCCTTGTTGCAATAACTGTTTTGCTAAAGCGGTTTCTTTATTTTTATAAGCATTAGGCCATAGATGAAAATAAATAAAATTAAGAGATGTATTGGATTGATTGATGTACTGTATTTTTTCGAAAGCACTTAACTCATGCTTTTCATCATTCAAGGTTACATCAATATTATAATTTACTTCTTGCTGAAAATAGGTATTCTGTGCGTGAACAAAAGCACAACTTAATAGAAAAACAATACTATACAATAACTTAAACATATATTATAATTCTTGTTTTTCGTCTTTAAATCAAAAAAAGTTTTTCTTTACTCCTATAAAATCTCCGCTAATTTTTTTTCTAATTCGCTACCACGTAAATTAGTGGCAATGATTTTTCCTTCTTTATCAATTAACACAGTAAAGGGAATAGATTGCACAGCATAAGCCTGAGCAGCTTCACTTTGCCAAAATTTTAAATCACTTACCTGTGGCCAGGTTAATCCATCTTTAGCAATGGCTTCAATCCATTTATCACGATCCTTATCTAACGACACGCCATAAATTTCAAATCCTTTACTTTTAAATTTTTCATAGGCACGTTTCACATTTGGCATTTCCTTACGGCAAGGCCTACACCAGCTAGCCCAAAAATCAATTAACACTACTTTACCACGTAATGATGATAAGGCTAACTCTTTATCGTTAGGCATTGGCAATACAATTTCAGGAGCCTCAGCACCTGTTTTAATAGTTTGCGTACGATTAACCATACCTTCGGTTTGCATAACCATAGTGTGGAATGATTTGATATCAGCGTTAGTAGGATACTTTTCTTGTAAGCCTTTATCTAAAGCTTTGTAAACATCAAAATAATTTTCGGGACGTAATTGTTGTATTGCCATAATAGAGGCGAAAGAGCTTGTGTTTTCTTTAACTTTTTTCGCAACTATTTCGCTGTATTGAGATACCATTACTTCGTAAGGCTTTTGTAATTCCTTCGATAGTGAATCTGCACGAATAGAATCTAATTTCATCGTCACCATAGCCGTTCTAAACACATTTTCTAACGAATCTGAACGACGTTTTTGTCCTTGTGCTAATACATTATACTCTAAAAATAATTTTGTATCAGCCGAACCTTCTGCCTTAAAAGTATTTCCTAAATCACGTGCATCGCCAGTAACAGAAACCTTATCCGATGAATCCAACACTAACATTGCAAAATTGGAGTTGCTTAATTTTAAACGGTAAAAACCAACGCTTGGCGAATAATTTTTTAATTCGAAATCACCTTTTTCATTAATAACAGCGCTATCTACAACGGTTGTTCCCGATTGTGATAATTTTTCTAAATAAATAGACTCCGCTTTAGAATTTGATAAATTTCCTTTTAATTCGAACCCAGAAGTATTTTTGGAGCCAGAATTTGTACACGCATAAAACGCAGTAATTGCAACTGCTAAAAGTGATATTTTTTTCATTAAATTAATTTATTTTACAATATTCAAATATACAATTTTATAATAGTTAAGAGATATGAGAGATAAATTATAAGTTCTTTGTTTAGCAACTTATAACTCATTATTTATCATTAGTTCAACCTAGCAGGCAATACCATAATAAATTCAGGAATCTGCACTTCAAACTCTTTAGCATCAAGCATTTTTTGCATCGTGTAATAACCACTCATTTTTCCAACTTCGGTTGTAAAATCGCAACCACTGGTATACTTGTAGCTTTCGTTAGGTTCAAGTACTGGCGTTTCGCCAACTACTCCATCACCATCAACTGTTCGCAAACGGCCATTGGCATCGGTAATATCCCAATGGCGTTTTAGTAATTGTACGGTGTAATCGCTTTTATTAGTAATGGTAATTTGGTATACGAAGAAATATTGATTGAGATGGGGATTAGATTGCTCGGCATAATAATGTGTAATAACAGAGATTTCGATACCGTGAGTTATAATAGATGGCATAATAGTAAAATTTACACAAAAATAAAGCAGAAATGTATTACAAATATCGATAAAAACAATAGTTTTAAAACAAATTAATTCACTAATAATCAGGCAGTTAAAAATAAAAAGTTTTTCTTAAAATCCTAAAAAATACCTCGATTTAGCGTATATTTGTAGCCCAATTTTTATTTGAGGTAATAATTGGCACTTAAAAACATAAACTAACCGCTTTGGTAGCCTCAAAATACCAAATACAATTATTAAACAAATGGCAGACAAAAATGCAACAGTTGGTAATCCGGATTTTGACTGGAATTCAATTGGAAAAAAGAACAACAATTATTCATCAGACGAGCGTACAGCTTTTGATGAAATGTATGGTAAATCATTAAGCACTATTGCTGATGCACAAACTATGCAAGGAACTGTAGTAGCAAAAAACACTCGTGAAGTTGTAGTTAACATTGGTTACAAATCGGATGGTGTTGTTGCTTTATCAGAATTCCGTTACAATCCAGATTTAAAAGTAGGTGATTCTGTAGAAGTATTCATCGAAAAAGCTGAAGATATTAACGGTCAATTAATTTTATCTCACAAAAAAGCTCGCGCTGGTAAATCTTGGGATAGAGTTAATGAGGCTCTTACTAACGACGAAATTATTAAAGGTTTTGTTAAATGCCGTACTAAAGGTGGTTTAATCGTTGATGTTTTTGGTGTAGAAGCTTTCTTACCAGGATCTCAAATTGATGTTAAACCTATTCGTGATTACGATGTTTACGTTGGTAAAACAATGGAATTTAAAGTTGTTAAAATTAACAACGAATTCAAAAACGTAGTAGTTTCTCACAAAGCTTTAATTGAGGCTGAAATCGAAACTCAAAAACGTGAAATCATCTCTAAATTAGAAAAAGGACAAGTATTAGAAGGGGTTGTTAAAAACATTACTTCTTACGGTGTGTTTATTGATTTAGGTGGTGTTGATGGATTAATCCACATTACTGATTTATCTTGGGGACGTATTAACCACCCAGAAGAAATCGTGAAATTAGACGAGAAAATCAACGTTGTAATTTTAGATTTTGATGATGATAAAAAACGTATTGCATTAGGTTTAAAACA
>JAYSTR010000232.1:0-16655 GCA_043719555.1 Bacteroidota bacterium
TTTGCAAGATAGAGATGATAATATTTACCGTGTTATTTTTGAAGCAGAGCCTATTCCAAATACATTACGTAATGCAGGTTTTGGAGGAAGCGACCGTTATAAAAATTTGGATGGATACGATAACACCAAGTTGATGAAGGAAACCACTGAGCGCTTAGATAAAATTACCAAGCAATTATATATTCAATCAAAATCGTTTGATGAAGTAGTGAAGATGGCAAAAGGTAAAGAGCAGTTATTAGCGTCTATTCCAGCTATTATGCCAATAAACATTAAGTATTTAAAGCACGCCGCTGGCGGTTTTGGTTGGCGTACACATCCTATTTATAAAACTCAGGAATTCCATCCGGGTATGGATTTTACAGCAGAACAAGGTACTCCCATTTATGCAACAGGTGATGGCGTTATTGAAAGAGCTGATGCAACAGCACAAGGATACGGAAATCACGTTGTTATTAATCACGGTTATGGTTACCAAACGTTATACGGGCACATGAGTAAATTAGCCACTAAGGTTGGTGTAAAAGTTAAGCGTGGAGAGTTAATTGGTTATGTTGGGAGTACTGGTTTAAGTACAGGTCCACACGTGCATTACGAGGTAATTAAATCTGGAGAAAAAGTAAATCCTATTAATTTTTATTACAACGATTTATCGCCTCAGGAGTACCAAATTATGTTGGAGTTATCGTCTAAATCAACACAATCGTTCGATTAATGAGTTTAAATGTTACATCATATTTTACAAAAAACTTTAATGTTGGTAATAGTGCGGTAGGTTTTGGCGAAATGGTGCGAACTACAATTTTTTCGGAGGAATTGCGTAGGCTTTTTTGTGAGAGAAAAGAATTGGAGTTGGCATTTCGTCTTGATTTTTTGTTTCTTTTTCATCAAGGAAAAAGAAAGGTAGTTAATAATAAAATCCAGTTTTTTTTAAAATAAGATATGAAAACTACTTATAAGATTGGATTTTACACAGCTATTTCCTTAGTTATTGCTAATATGATTGGCACAGGTGTATTCACCAGTTTAGGATTTCAGTTATTTAATTTACATTCTGTTTTTGTCATTATGGTATTGTGGTTGTTGGGTGGTGTTATTTCTTTTTGTGGGGCTTTAGTGTATGGCGAGTTAGGAGTTGCTATTCCTAGAAGTGGCGGAGAGTATGCTTACTTGTCCAAATTAATGCATCCTAGCGTTGGTTTTTTATCGGGTTGGGTTTCTTCTACCGTTGGTTTTGCAGCACCAGTGGCTTTAGCTGCGATGGCTTTAGGAACTTACGTTCATAAAATAATTCCTGAAATTAATATAACGGTTTGCGCTTTAACGGTTGTTGCCATCATCACAATTATTCATTCAACTAATTTAAAAACAGGAAGCACTATTCAAAAATTTTTAACGGCTCTTAAAGTAGTGGTTATCATTGGCTTCATCATTGCAGGCTTTGTGCATACACCGCAACACAGTATTTCTATTTTGCCGCAGTCATTTTCGGTTAACGAAATTTTTAGCGCTGGTTTTTGGGTTTCTTTAATTTATGTATCTTATGCCTATAGTGGCTGGAATGCGGCTTCATACATAGTGGGCGATATGGAAAATCCTCAACGTAATTTACCTAAAGCATTACTCTTAGGAACTTTCATAGTAACAATTATTTATGTGTTGTTAAACTATATTTTTCTATACAGTGTTCCTATGGCTGATTTAACGGGTGTTTTAGAGATTGGTCATATTAGTGCAGCACATATTTTCGGAACTACCATTGGTAATTTAATGAGCTTAGTCATTGCTTTTTTATTATTATCTTCTATCAGCGCTATGATTATGGCTGGCCCACGTATCATCAAATCTATGGGTGATGATTTACCGGTGCTAAGTTTATTATCTAAAACCAATAAACATAATGTGCCTTATATGGCCGTTATATTTCAATCAGTTATTACGGTGTTACTTATTTTATCTGGTCAGTTCGAAAAAGTATTAACCTTTGTGGGTTTTAGTTTAAGCTTATTTACATTTTTAACGGTTTGTTGCGTGTTTATTTTACGTAAAAAAAGTATTGAGGTAACAACGAATTACAAAACGTGGGGATATCCCGTTACACCCATTATATTTTTAGCATTAACAGGGTTTACTATTTATTTTGTATTAACTCAAAAACCAGTCGAATCCCTACTTGGCTTATCTAATGTGGCTATTGGGGCTATCATTTATGTAGTCGGCACTAAATTATCTTCAAAAACAAAACAATCATAACGAATGAAAACAGTTTTACTATCCTTTATTTTATTAATCACATTCAACTCTTGCAATACAACTTCTGATAAAAAAGAAGACGTAAAAAAAGTAGATACAACTGTTGCTCAAATTGTAAAAGTAGATTCTGTAAAGGAATTAGAACCCTTATTTGTGCCGTGCCTTAACGATTCGTTAAATGCAGTGGCTAATATTATGTCAGGCATTACAGATACAAGTTTAGTGGCCTTTAAATACATCCAATCATCTAACGATTATAAATTATTCAGCACCAATTTTAATAAGCGTTGGTTTGGTTTTGATTCAAGTCGTTTACACACCTTACAAAGCTTTAGAGAACAAGAGTTAGCAAAGATTGTTAAAAAACAAACTACGTTATTTTATCCGTTTTCGGGTCCAGATATTTTGTATGCTCAAACTTTTTTTCCAGATGTTGAACAGTATGTAATGATTGGATTGGAGCCTGTAGGTAGCTTTCCACAGTTTAAAAAAGAAGATAAAGATTCTTTACAGGAATATTTTAATAAAGTAAATACCTCGTTAAATGCGATTTTAAAATATAGTTTTTTTCGAACGGAAAGTATGAGTAAAGATTTAAGAAATACCGAAGTTGATGGCACCTTGCATTTGTTAACCTTATTTTTAAAACGCACACACAATCAACTATGTTCCGCTAAACCAGTAACTGTTGATACTATGGGTAATGTGGTTTACTTAAAAGAATTTAGCGATTTAAAAAAAATAAGTAAGCCTACTAAGGGTGTCGAAATTAAATTTACTAATGTCAACAATCATCCTAAAACAGTTTATTATTTTTCGTTGAATGCAGCTAATGGCGGACTAAAATCAAATAAAGGATTTGTAACCTATTTAAAAAATTTAGGAACGATTAATACGTATTTAAAAGGCGCTTCATACCTAATGCACAAAGATTATTTTTCAATTATTCGCGATGTTATTTTTAATCAAAGCGAACAAGTCATACAAGATGATAGTGGCATAGCGTTGCATTATTATACAGCTGATAATCACAAATGGGATTATACATTCTTTGGTCAGTACATTAAACCTATACCAATGTTTGCACAGCATTATCAAGTTGATTTAGATTCCTTATATAAACTACAAGGTTCTAAACCAATTGGTTTTGGTATAGGTTATAATTTTAGAGATAAGAATAGCAATTTTATGATTGCTACCAAACAGCATTAATTTTTGAATTAAAAAAATATGTCAGAATATATCATCATACCATTTGTAGCATTGTTGGGTTCGGGCTTAACTTTGTTTTCGGGGTTTGGTTTAGGTACTTTGTTAGTGCCTGTATTTGGGTTGTTTTTTTCTATTGATTTAGCGATTGCATTAACAGCCATCGTTCATTTTTTAAATAATGTTTTTAAATTAGTATTAGTTGGTAATCACGCAAACAAATCAGTTGTATTAAAATTTGGTATTCCATCTATTATAGCTGCCTTTATTGGTGCTTTATTATTGGCTCAGCTGTCTGATTTGCCATCCATAGCCACACATCATTTCTTAGGTAAAATATGTATCATTTCTCCTATTAAATTATTAATTGCAATAGTATTAATTGTATTCGCTTTATTCGAAGCCATACCACGATTTAAAAATTTGCAATTTGATGAAAAGTATTTGCCCTTAGGCGGATTATTAAGTGGTTTTTTTGGCGGACTATCAGGTAATCAAGGAGCATTGCGCTCAGCTTTTTTAACTAAAGCAAATTTAAGTAAAGAATCATTTATTGCTACAGGAGTTGTTATTGCTTGTATGGTAGATGTATCACGCTTAAGTTTATATAGTAAGCAAATTTATACGCAGCATCAGCATATTGATTACACACTGATCATTATAGCAACCTTAGCGGCATTTTTGGGAGCTTATATAGGCAATAAATTATTAAAAAAAGTAACCATACACATAGTACAAACCATTGTAACGATTATGCTTATTATATTTGCGGTGTTACTCGGTTTAGGAATTATATAAAATAAAAACATACAGATGAAAACAATTTTAATTACAGGAAGTACAAGCGGCATTGGTTTAGGTATAGCACACGAGTTTGCAAAAACTAAACAATACAATATTGTGTTTAATGGTTTAGAAACTAACGGACAAGAAATTGCCGATGGCGTAGCAAAAGATTTTGGTATAGAAACAATGTACAGTAATGCTAATATGCTTAACCCTGAGGAGTTGCGCAAAATGGTAGCTGATGCCATAACTAAATTCGGGCAAATTGATGTATTGATTAATAATGCGGGTATACAACATGTTTCACCTATCGAAGATTTTCCTGACGAAAAATGGGCAGCTATTATTGGTATTAATTTAACATCGGCTTTTTATTTAACAAAGGCAGTTTGGAAAGGAATGAAAGAGCGTGGCTTTGGTCGTGTTATTAATATCGCATCGGCTCATGGTTTAGTGGCTTCGGAATTTAAAAGTGCATATGTGGCCAGTAAACATGGTATTGTAGGATTCACAAAAACAATCGCTTTAGAAGGTGCTCCATTTGGTATTACAGCAAATGCAATTTGTCCGGGTTATGTAAAAACACCGTTGGTAGATAAACAAATTGCTGATCAAGCAAAGGTGCATAATATGAGCGAGGCTGAAGTTGTAAATAAAGTGATGTTGTTAAAACAAGCCGTTAAAGAATTTGTATCGGTTGAAGAGTTAGGACAACTTGCTGTGTTTTTAGCATCAGATATTGCAAGAACAATGACAGGTACAGCTTTACCAGTTGATGGTGGCTGGAATGCACAGTAAGAATTAATGTTTTACAATAACTTTTTTAGCACCAATAACATTTCTGTTATTGGTGTTTTTTGTGTATTGTAAAATGTAAATACCTTCGGCATAAGGATGCACATCTAGTTCAATCAATTTGTTAGCAGTAGTTAATTCTAAAACAGTATTTCCTAATACATCTATTAATTTATAAGTAATATCGGTTATAAAATGAGTATCCGTTAATTTAATAGAGATTTTATCGTTTGCTGGATTGGGATAAATATTAAATACATCTTCTAACTCAAATTCATCTATCCCAACTTGGTGCACGTTTTGCGAATTATAAAAAGTTAAACCACCAGCATAGTTTCCGAGCAACAAATCACGTTTGCCATCGTTGGTGATGTCTTTAAAAAATGGCGCACAGCGGGCACCTTCATTAATGCCAAATAAGTTTGTATCTATTTTATTAAATGTTCCTGTTAAGTTACCATCAATATTATCATAATAGTATAACGTACCAATTTCACTACCTACTAACAGCTTCGTAATACCTGCTTCTTTATATATAAATGGCGATGCCGTTGCATTTGAGTAACCCGCAATTTTTGTACTCACGTTACCAAAACTTGCTGTTACCAAATTAAATATTGGTGCCGTTAGCGATCCTTTGTTTTTAAAATACGCCAACTTGAAATTATTAGAGCCAATTAGTAAATCTAATAATCCATCGTTATCAATATCATAAATTTGAGGGTATGCCATACCAGTTACCGCTATACCTTGGTAGTTTGCTTGGTAATTGGCAAATACTGCTGGGTTTCCTATTGTTGCAGTATTTTCTAAGTAACTAATTTTTCCACCGCTGGTGCCTAGTAATAAATCCTTATCGCCATCATTATCTAAATCGCCAAACGTAGGAGCAGCACCTAGTAAATTGTATGCGGATATAGTTTGATAATCTTTAGTAATTAACGAAAAGCTAGGTACCGTTGCACTTCCAATATTTTTATAAAAAGCCAATCGAGCTCTGTTCGTTCCTGCAATATAATAACCCATATTACCAACTATCAAATCTTCTATCCCGTCGCTATCTGCATCAAACAGAGTAGGGAAGGCACCTTCGCCAAACTCCATCATGCCATCTTGCAAAAAATTAGTTTGTTGTAAACTAAAGTTAGCTGCAGCAGTTGTTGTTGTATTTTTATAATACCACACGCTATTAAAATTTACGGAGCCTGCAACGGTATTAGGGCTCACGAGCATATCGTTTTTGCCGTCATTATCTATATCTAAACTATAGGCACAAGGAAACGTATTCATCTTCACGGCATCAATACTTGTTTTCACAGGGTAATTGGGAAACAAAGCAGTTGTATCACCTATATGGGCATTGGCTGAACTACCTGTGTTTTCAGTATAATGAACCTGATCGCACGAAATGTCTCCCATTGCTACATCCTTGTCTCCGTCACCATCTCTATCAAAACACATTAAGCAAGAGCCCGAATGCAATACTTTTTGAGTTTGTTTAATTTTTTCTAAACGCATACGAAGCGGACATTGGTTTAATTGAACAGCACACGAGGATTCCGAAATATCACCCCAACAATCATCTACCATATTAAATACTAAACTATCTGAGTGGCCATACAATTCCTGACTCATGTTTTTATGAAATTCTACACGAGTACCTAACACCGAAAAGGTTAAGATGTCTAAATCGCCATCATTATCCATATCCGTAAATCCAGGACTACCAACGGAGTTACTGTATATATTTGCTATATTCGGCGCGCCTGAGGGATTGTAATTACTTAGTAGCAAGGCTGATTGCAAACTAAAACTAACGGTACTGCCCGAGCTAGTGTTTTTATAAACTTTAATACCAGCATTAGCGTGTGCAAATAGATCTTCTTTCCCGTCATTATTATAATCGTAAAACAATGCCCAGTCTTTAATAGCTGGTATTTGATTTTCATAATCAGGAGCATGTTTAAAATGGGCGATGCCTGAAACTCCAACATTTTTATAAATACGCAGTTTACCAAAGGTGTTACAAACCTTATCATAGATTGCTAAATCCTTTTTGCCATCCAAATTAATATCTACGAGCGAAAATCCGGCAAAATTAATACCACCTGCCCAAGCATTATCCAATTTCGATCCTTGTTCAAAAACCGAAAGGGTATCTCTGTATACGGTGGTTTGAGAAATGACGCAAAAGGCATAAAAACAAAATCCGAAAATCAATTTGTATCGTAACATCTTTACAAAAATACAATAAAATGTGTGTAAATAATATCTAACTATCTAATATTCAATGCTAAAAATATTTGTGAATTACCACCGATAAAGTTATATTTGCACCCTTAATTTTATCAGATTAAACTCAAAATTTATGCAAAACAAAGGTGCTATAAAAATTTTCGCTATACTTTTAGCTTTAGCTTGTATTTTTTATTTATCGTTTACGTGGGTTACACGTGGCGTAGAAAACGATGCTATGGAATATGCCGAAGGTATTTCTTCCTCAGCAGCTGTTCAAACAAAAGCTAAAGAATACGGTAATGGCGATGCTACAAAATCATTGTACTATACAGATTCTTTAAGAAGTAAAGTGGCTGAGAGATATTTAGACTCCTTGAAAAAACAACCAGTTTACGATTTATTTGTTGCTTCTTATACCTACGAAGAGTGTAAAAAACGCGAAATCAACTTAGGTTTAGATTTACGTGGTGGTATGAACGTTACTTTAGAAGTATCGGTTGCAGATATCTTAAAAAACTTATCAAATAGTAATCCAGATGCTGCATTTAATGCCGCTGTAAAAGAGGCTCAAGCTAACTTTGGTAAAGTTAATAACGATGATTTCTTAACGTTATTTGATAAAACATACCGTAAAAATAATCCAAACGGACAATTAGCACCATTATTCCAAACCTTAGAGTTAAAAGGAAGTTTAGCTTATAATGCTTCTAACGATGAAGTAATTAAATTTATTCGCACTAAAGTTGAAGAGTCTATCACTAACTCCGAAAAAACATTCCGTTCTCGTATAGATCGTTTTGGTGTAGCACAACCTAACATTCAAAAATTAGGTAACAGTGGTCGTATCTTAGTTGAATTACCAGGTGTAAAAGACAAAGCACGTGTACGTGAGTTATTACAAGGTACTGCAAACTTAGAGTTTTGGGAAACTTACGAAAACCAAGAAGTAGCGCCTTTGTTCGAAAAAGCGAACGATAAAGTAAAACAAATTTTATTCCCTGATTTCGAAGTAAAAAAAGATTCTACAGCAACTGTTTCAGATTCTACAGCCGTTGCAAGTGCAACATCAACTGCAGTAGCTGATACAGCTAAAAAAGCAGATTCAGTATCTTTAGGTTTAAATAAACCAGCTACTCCAACAGCAGCTAAACAAGATACAGCTTACGAAAACTTCATGAAGCGTTTTCCTTTGTATTCTTTATACTCTCCATTAAAAGCAGCAGTTTACCAAGATCAACAATCTAAAGGTTATGCTTATATCCCAGGTCCTACTGTAGGTTATGCATTTAAAACAGATACAGCTAAAATTAACGCTTACTTAAGATTAGATAAAGTAAAAGCAATTTTCCCATCAAAACTTAAATTTATGTGGGGAGCAAAACCAACCTTACGTGGCGATGAAAAAAATCAAGTTGAAACATTTGATTTATTTGCGATTAAAGTAACTAACCGTGACGGTAAAGCTGCCATGAGTGGCGATATTATCTCTAGTGCACGTGCTGATTTTGATGCTCAAAGTGGTGGACATCCATTAATTAGTATGAGTATGACGGGTGAGGCTGCTACTAAATGGGCTAAATTAACGAAAGATAATTCACCTCAAGGTGATAAAAAAGGTCGTTCAATTGCCGTAGTTATGGATAACTTAGTGTATTCTGCTCCTACAGTTAATGGCGAAATTAAAGGTGGTAACTCTCAAATTACAGGAAACTTTACAGTAGAAGAAGCTAATACATTAGCAGCTGTATTAAGTGCTGGTAAATTACCTGCGCCGGCTCGTATTGTTGAGGAGAGTGTTGTTGGTCCTACTTTAGGTCAAGAGGCTATCGCATCATCATTATGGTCGTTTGTTATTGCCTTATTAGTAATTTTAGTATTTATGTATATGTACTATAACAAAGCTGGTATGGTTGCTAACATTGCCTTAATAGCCAACATGTTCTTTATTATGGGTATACTCACCTCGTTAAATGCTGTGTTAACCTTACCTGGTATAGCCGGTATCGTATTAACCATAGGTTTAGCGGTAGATGCTAACATCTTAATCTTTGAACGTGTTCGTGAGGAATTAGCTCATGGTAAATCAACGTCTCAAGCTATTAAAGAAGGTTTCAAACATGCAATGAGTTCTATTATTGACTCTAATGCTACGTTAGCAATTTTAGCCTTAATATTATATGTGTTTGGTTCAGGCCCAGTACAAGGTTTTGCTACTACCTTATTAATTGGTATTGGTGCATCTTTATTCTCAGCTATTTTAATTACACGCGTAATTTTCGAATGGATGTTAGAACGCAAAATGGAAATTCCATTTGATAATACCATGACTCGTAACTCATTCAAAAATGTTGCGTTCGATTTTGTAGGTCGTCGTAAAGTATACTATGCAATTTCGGCTACTATTATTTTATTAGGTGCAATTATGTTTGTTAAACATGGTGGCTTTAATTTAGGTGTTGATTTTAAAGGTGGTCGTACGTACCAAGTTCGTTTCGAAAAAGAAATGAATACAGAAACTGTTAAACAAAACTTAACATCAGTTTTTGACGGAGCTCCTGAAATTAAAACAGTAGGTAGCGCTAATCAGTTAAAAATTACAACTACGTTCCGTGTGGCTGATAACTCTGAAACAGTAGATACAGAAGTAGAAAAAGCGTTAAACGATGGTTTAGCTAAATTAAATACTAAATTCGAAATCGTATCTCAACAAAAAGTAGGGCCAACTATTGCAACCGATATTTTATACGGTGCTTACGGAGCAATCTTATTCTCTTGTTTAGTGATGTTTATCTACATCGTTGTTCGATTCAAGAAAATGGCTTATGGTTTAGGTGCCGTTGTGGCCTTATTCCATGATGTGTTAGTGGTATTATCATTCTACACTATATTAGATGGTATCGTTCCTTTCTCATTAGAAATAGGACAAGATTTTATCGCAGCTATCTTAACCGTTATGGGTTATACCATGACAGAAACCGTTGTTGTATTCGACCGTATCCGTGAGCGTTTGGCAGAAAACGAAAAAGCAGATACTACAGGCGAAGAGCGTAACAAATTAATTAACTACGCCTTAAACAGTACATTAAGCCGTACAATTTTAACGTCGTTAACCGTATTCTTCGTATTACTAGTTATCTTTATCTTCGGTGGAGATAGTATCCGTGGATTTATCTTTGCCTTATTAATTGGTCGTGTTATTGGTACTTACTCATCATTATGTATATCAACACCAATTGTGGTTGATTTTGACAAGAAACATTAATAAACTATAATTTAATAAACGCTCCTTCTGAAAAGTTGGAGCGTTTTTTTATTGAATATAAATTTATATATACTACTATATGAATTCTATTACTACCCGTACAGCTATAGTTTCTCTAGAAAAAGAAAACTTTGTTAAAATGACAATGTTGGAAGATGTGTATCTAGACTTGAAGGATATGCAGGACAATCATCGTGCAGAAAATAAAGTAGCAAATCATCAACCGCATGTTATATTAATCGACACGTCTTTATACTCAATGAGTTCCGACGAAGCTCGAAAATTTACTTCTGGCGAAGAGCCAACAAAATATAGAATCGCTTTAGCTTTATTATTTAAAGGATTAGCAGGAAGAATTGGTGCCGACTCATTAATTAATACATATCAGCCTAAAGTACCTACCGAAAAATTTAGTGAAGAAGCAGAAGCCGTTAAATGGCTACAGACTATGTTAGATAATAGAAAGAGATAATATTTAGGTCGATATTGTTAATAATTTAAATCTACATTGCCATTATTTCATATAGACATCTTTATTACCACACGTTGTCATATGGTTATCTATCTGTAGATATTGGCATTGCCACGCTTAGATAGTACGACTTCTGTAAACAACAATCAGTGTTGATGGTAGTGGATTATACAACTTGTTAAATAGGCAGAAAAACAGTAGCTTTAGTTAAACAATAACTTAACCTTTAAATCTATATAGTATGATGACTAAAGAGTATAGTAACGGAGAACTAACTGTAATATGGAAAGCAGATAAATGCATCCATTCAGGAGTATGTGTACGAATGTTGCCAGGTGTTTATCATCCTAAAGAGCAACCTTGGGTAACTCCCGAAAATGCAACTACCGAAGAACTTATGCAGCAAATTAATGCTTGTCCATCTGGGGCTTTATCTTACAAAATAAATGCAAAAGAAAATGACAAGTAAAGTTTCGGCATTTATAGAAAACGAAACCTACAAAACAGTTATACAAACAGCTACCAATACCTTGGTGAGTGATGAACCTTTAGTAAACGGTGGTTTAGATATGGGCTTTAATCCGTTTGAGTTATTGGCTTCGGCATTAGCCTCTTGTACCTGTGCTACATTAAAAATGTACGCTAACCGAAAAGAGTGGGTTATAGAAAAAATAGCCGTGGATGTTACCTTCGAAAGAAATACCGAAGAAAATACATCAACCTTCGAGCGTACGATATCCTTTGTTGGTAAACTGAATGATGAACAAAAACAACGCTTATTAGCTATTGCAAATGTTTGCCCAGTACATAAAATATTTGCTTCACCAATTATCGTTAATACAATAATTAATAATTAAAGGATACAATAAAAAAATGCCCTGAAGTTATTCAGGGCATTTTTTAGTATAACCCTTAACGAAAAATTATACGTGAGAAGGTTGCATTTTGCTTTTGCTGTATTGAATTTTAGATGGCATCGTTTCTTCTGTTTCAAAACTAGCACCTTCTTTATAAGTTGTATTAGCCATAGTAGACCAAGATTTCATATTGTTACTGAAAACAGTTTGCATTTGTTTTGATAAATCAGTAAACATCGTTTGACCAGAAGTAAATGATGGATTTGAAAAATTGCCAAAAGAGCTTGTAGTCTCTTTTAATACATCATTAAATTTTTGAATGCTACCTTCAAATTCATTTTTTAAATTCTCAGCAAAAGGCATTACAAATGATTTAGTAAGTTCAGCTTGTTTTTGCATAGCTTCAAAAGAACTTTGGTTTAATGACGTAATCATTTGAGATTGTTTGTTAAACATTTCTGTTGCTTGATCCATCATTTCTTTTGAAAACGAAAAAGTATTAGTTTGAGAACTCAACTCAGTTGTAGCTTTCATCGTTGTTTCCATCATTTTTGAAATGGTATCAATGTTTTTTTGAAATAATTCAGTCATTTTTTCTGATGTACCAAAAGATGTAGTAAATTTTTCTTTACCAAAATTTGCAAAAGATGTATTTAACATCGTGTTAAATAATGTTTGTGCAAACTGCATTTGTTTGTTTTGTGTTTCCATAAATAATTCAGTTGACTCCTGAAACCATTTTTTAGAATTTACGGCATTAGCATTAACTGATCCGTTTGTTGTTGTAGTTTTTTCTGTTTTCATGTTTTTTATATCTAATAAAGATTAATTTAATTTTTGTAGTGATGAGCTAGCACTTTTCGGCGACAAAATTCAACTATTTTATAATAGAAACCAAATTTTATAAGATTTATTAACGGAATATTAATATGTAATCATTAGCTTAACAAAACAGGAACGGTTTTGTGCCAGTTTGAGCGAGATTGTGATGTTTCTTTTGTTTTCGCACTTCGACTACGCTCAGTGAGACAAAGTTCAACTCCGCTCAGCGTGACACGCTTTGATTTAGATTCTTTGGGTTCTTATAGCGTTTTGTCATCCTGAGCGGAGTCGAAGTGTTGTTCCAATTTATAATTAAAATGTAATTGTTCCTTTCGATTACGTTCGGTTTGGCAGACTTCGATATTTTAATATTTTGTTATAACAAAATAAATAACAGGCTACCTAATTAGGTAGCCTGTTATTGATATAAATTGAGGAATAAATAGATCTTATAAGTGAATTACTTCACCATAAGCAGCAGCAGCAGCTTCCATAATGGCTTCGCTCATTGTTGGATGTGGGTGAATTGTTTTAATTAATTCGTGCCCTGTAGTTTCTAACTTACGAATTGCTACTATTTCAGCAATCATTTCAGTAACATTAGCACCAATCATATGAGCTCCTAGAATTTCTCCGTATTTAGCATCAAAAATTAATTTAATAAATCCGTCTTTTGCACCCGAAGCACTTGCTTTACCCGATGCTGAGAAAGGAAATTTACCAACTTTTAAAGTATAACCAGCTTCTTTAGCTTGTTTTTCAGTCATACCAACACTTGCAACTTCTGGTTGGCAATAAGTACAACCTGGTATATTTTTATAATCAATAGGTTCTGTATGTACACCTGCAATTTTTTCAACGCAAGTAATACCTTCAGCACTAGCAACGTGTGCTAAGGCTTGTCCGCCAACACAATCGCCAATAGCATAATAACCTGGTACGTTTGTAGCATAATATTTATCAGTTACAATTTTACCTTTATCCGTAGCAATACCAACAGTTTCTAATCCTAAACCAGTAATGTTAGCTTCAATACCTACAGCTGATAAAACAATTTCCGCTTCTAAAACAATATTACCTGTTTTAGTTTTCACGTTTACTTTGCTAATATCACCTTTAGTATCAACGCTTTCAACAGATGCTTCTGTCATAATTTCGATACCCGTTTTCTTTAACGATTTCTCTAATTGTTTTGATACCTCTTCATCTTCAACAGGTACAATGTTTGGCATAAATTCAACAATGGTAACTTTAGTTCCCATCGTTGCATAAAAATAAGCAAACTCAACACCAATTGCTCCCGAACCAACAACGACAATCGTTTTAGGCAATTTAGGTAAAGTCATTGCTTCACGGTAACCAATAATTTTTTTACCATCTTGTGGTAAGTTTGGTAACATACGCGAGCGAGCCCCTGTTGCAATAATAATATGCTTAGCTTCAACTGTACTTAATTTTCCATCTGCAGCTTTAACTTCTACTTTTTTCCCTGCTTTAACGGTAGCAGTACCCATAATTACATCAATCTTGTTCTTTTTCATTAAGAACTGAATGCCTTTGCTCATACCATCTGCTACATCACGGCTACGTTTAATTACAGCATTAAAATCAGCTTTAATATTATCAGCACTAATACCGTATTCTTTAGCATGATTTAAGTACTCAAAAACTTGCGCACTTTTTAATAATGCTTTAGTAGGAATACATCCCCAGTTAAGGCAAATACCACCAAGGTTTTCGCGCTCAATAATTGCCGTTTTTAATCCTAATTGAGAAGCGCGAATAGCAGTAACATAACCGCCTGGTCCGCTTCCTATAACAATAACATCGTAGTTCATAGTCTGTGTTTTTTAAGAGGTGCTAATATATAATTTTTTATCGAATCAAAAGTTTGTGATGATTAATTTATTGCAGAGGTTACCTTAGTTAAATCAATATGTTTAATCACATCTAAAATAGCAGGGTAAGTATTACTTAATACAAGCTCTTTAATCTGTTTTTCATCAAACCATTCAACCTGTTCAATGCTTTCTTCGGTTTGTGGCACCAAGGCTTTATCGTGTAAGGTACTCATGTTATACCAATATGTTTTTTTAATGGCATAACCTCCTTTGTGTTCATAAATATGAAAAGTAGAATCTAGTTCCGAAGTAATTGTTAATTTGGTAATTCCACATTCCTCCTCACATTCTCTAATAGCAGCCTCTTCAGGGCTTTCTCCCATATCTAGTTTACCTTTAGGTAAGTCCCATTTTTTTAAACGAAAAATAAATAAAAACTTATTGTTTTGGGTAATTAAACCACCAGCCGCATAAATCACTTTAAATGATTTTTTAAACTCTGCAAATACTTTTTCGGTATTGTTAGATAAAAACACAAGCGTTTGAACATCGTTTTGGTTTATAAATTTTTTGAACTCATTAAACAAATCATTTTTTTTAAATGATTTTGTATCTATAATTAACTGGTTTTGTGTAGGTTGTGCACTATCAGAAATAATAATTTTTTTTGTGAGAAAATATATAGTCATGTTCATAATTTTATAATTAATGTAAGAGTAATCCTTTTATTTTTGCACCGCATATGACAACAACACCTTTCGATGATTCGGCGTATAAAATTGCCGAATTTTTATTACAAATCAAAGCAGTAAAACTTCAACCCGAAAATCCATTTACTTGGGCATCGGGATGGAAATCACCTATCTATTGCGATAACCGTAAAACGCTTTCTTATCCTCAAATAAGAACGTTTATTCGTCAGCAATTTGTAAATGTAATAAATGAAAATTTTCCAAAACCAGATGTAATTGCAGGGGTTGCAACGGGTGGTATTGCTATTGGTGCTTTAGTTGCGCAAGATTTAGGATTACCCTTTGTTTATGTGCGCAGCGAAGCTAAAAAACATGGATTAACAAATGCTGTTGAAGGTGAAATAGAAAGCGGACAAAGTGTTATCGTTATTGAAGATTTAATTTCTACAGGTGGTAGTAGTATTAAAGCCGTAGATACTTTGCGTGCTCAAGGTTGTGATGTGAAAGGAATGGTGGCTATTTTTACTTACGGATTTAATGATGCTGTTGAAAATTTAAAACAAGCTAATTGTAATACCTTTACTTTATGTGATTACAATGCTTTAATTGATGTAGCCTTAGCTAAAAATTACATTACCGAACAAGATTTAGATTCGTTAAAAAAATGGAGAGAAACTCCATCTACCTGGAAACAATCCTAAATTAAACAGAGTGGCATATTTTAATATTGTTAGCGATACACACACTGCACAATCTGTCAATGATAGTTTGTTTGATTTAATGGGTAATTTCGAGAGCTTTAAACATTTATTACCACAAGATAAAATCGAAAATTTTGAATGTACCGATACTCAGTGTTCGTTTGGTATTAAAGGCATGATGCCCTTAACTATAAAAATAAAAGATAGCTTACCAAAAACTAAAATTACCTATGAAACTTTGGGTTTAGCAAAGTTTGTATTTACACTTCATATTAATTTATTAGAGGCCAATACTGTAAATGTAAATATCGAAGGTGATATGAATCCGTTTATTAAAGTTATGGCCGAAAAACCATTGCAGGATTTAGTAAATACAATGGCTTCAAAGCTTTCTGCCTTAAAGATTTAAAATAAATTTTTATTGAATATTTTATGATTAGATTGTTTGAATCTGTGATGTTTTTTTTGTACCTTTAAGATAGAGTTTCTAATATTATTAACCGCATTTGCTATTTAGTAGCTTGTTTTTTGGTTTTTAAGCTATATTGTAGCAAAGCATAAATTTTACGATTATGAAAAATGTTGTGCAATTAAACAAATGGGCAAACGCTCACTCTACTGTATACATAGATGTATTACGAGTAGCTACAGGATTATTTCTATTATTAAAGGGTGCACAGTTCGCTAACCAATCACAAGATTTAACGGAACTTTTAGGATCTTTCGG
>JAYSTR010000233.1:0-2558 GCA_043719555.1 Bacteroidota bacterium
AAACAGGTTGCTTGTTAGTAGTTTTTTTTGAGTAAGAAGTAGTAACAAGAGTAGATGTTTGAATCATAGGCAGTTTTACGGGGTTTATGTATTAAAAACGATTCGATTTGTGTTTTATTGTGTTCTTTTTAAATATATTTCTATAATTTTTGAAATTAGGTAAATCGTATTTTATTAAAATAGTAAATTTACACCTATATGTTTACAGGAATTATTGAAACCCTTGCCAAAGTTGAAGCTATAGAAAGCGAAAATACTAATGTGCATTTTACGTTTAGTTGTGCTTTTACCAACGAATTAAAAATCGACCAAAGTGTGGCGCATAATGGCGTTTGTTTAACAGTTATTGATATTAAAGACAATCAATATACAGTAACGGCTATTGATGAAACGCTTAAAAAAACCAACTTAGGTAAATTATTAGTTGGAGATTTTGTGAACATAGAGCGTTGTATGCCTGCAAATGGCCGTTTTGATGGGCACATCGTTCAAGGGCATGTAGATCAAACTGGAGTTGTAAAATATATACAAGACACTAACGGAAGCTGGACGTATACGATTCAATATAACTCAAGTTTAGGAAATGTAACAGTTGAAAAAGGAAGTGTTACTATTAACGGAACAAGTTTAACGGTTGTAGATTCAAAGGATGACGAGTTTTCTGTTTGCATTATACCTTACACGTTTGATAACACTGTTTTTAAATATTTGAGAATAAATGATACGGTTAATTTAGAGTTTGATATTGTTGGAAAATATGTCAAAAAACTAATGTCGAAAAACTAAAAACATGCAAGAAAAAGTTGATTTTTTAATTATTGGAAGTGGTATTGCTGGCTTGAGTTATGCCTTAAAGGTGGCAGATAAAGGTTCGGTTTATATTGTTACAAAAAGTAATGAGGATGAATCTAATACTAAATATGCACAAGGTGGAATTGCAGCCGTGTGGCACGATACTGATACTTTTGAAAAGCATATAAAAGATACATTAATTGCTGGCGGAGGTTTATGTGATGAAGAAACAGTTCGCATAGTAGTGTCGGAAGGAACACAGCGCGTGAGAGAGCTTATAGAATTGGGAGCTAGTTTTGATAAAACGCCCGCAGGCGATTATGATTTAGCCAAGGAAGGTGGGCACTCCGAACACCGAATTTTACACTATAAAGATATAACAGGTTTCGAAATTGAACGAGCCTTAATTGCTCAAGTTCGTAAACATAAAAACATTACAATTCTTGATCATCACTATGCAATTGATATTATTACGCAGCATCATTTGGGAGAAGTAGTTACTTCGCACACACAAGGGATTGATTGCTATGGCGCTTATATATTAGATACAAAAACGAACAAAATAAATACATTATTATCAAAGATAACTGTGATGGCATCGGGTGGTGCAGGACATGTGTATGCTACAACTACTAATCCAACTATTGCTACTGGTGATGGTATAGCAATGGTTTACCGAGCAAAGGGGAGAGTGCAGGATATGGAGTTTGTGCAATTTCATCCAACATCTTTATACAATCCTGGCGAACATCCTAGCTTTTTAATTACAGAAGCTATCAGAGGATTTGGCGCAATTTTACGCACCATTGATGGTAAGGAATTTATGCATAAATATGATGAGCGCTTATCGTTAGCACCTCGTGATATTGTGGCTCGCGCCATAGATAATGAAATGAAAACCCGAGGTGAGGATTATGTTTACTTGGATTGTAGGCATTTGGATAGAAAGGCTTTTATAGAGCATTTTCCAAATATTTACAATAAGTGTATGGATTTAGGAATTGATCCATTTATGAATTTAATACCTGTTGTACCGGCTATGCATTATTTGTGTGGTGGTATTTTAGTTGATAAAGTGGGGCAATCAACTATTACTAATTTATTTGCTATTGGCGAATGTGCTTGTACTGGGCTTCATGGCGCTAATCGTTTAGCAAGTAATTCGTTGCTGGAAGCTGTAGTTTATGCACATAGAGCTGCAGAAAATAGTTTAAATAAAGTTGATGCTGTAGCTTTTAAAGATAATGTTCCTAACTGGGATGCAGAAGGAACTGAGCACGCAGAGGAAATGATTTTGATTACACAATCGCAACGCGAAGTACAACAAATTATGAGTAATTATGTTGGTATTGTTCGTTCGGAATTGCGTTTAAACAGAGCCTTTGAGCGACTTGAGATTTTATATAAGGAAAATGAAGCGCTTTACGAGAAAACAATTATTACTCAGAAGTTATGTGAGTTACGTAATTTAATATGCATCGGTTATTTAATCATCAAACATGCTATGCGCCGAAAAGAATCGGTTGGATTACATTATATGGTGAGTTATAAAAAATAATATCTAAAAATATTTTTCCAATTTTTTCTTTGAAAGCAAAAAAATTATTACATTTGCAACCTTAAACGGTAGATGTAGCTCAGTTGGTTAGAGCATCGGTTTGTGGTACTGAGGGTCGAGGGTTCGAGCCCCTTCATTTACCCCACTTTTTAAAAGACTGTCTTTTTAGACAGTCTTTTTTATTTACTAGTAAACTCATACTAAATTT
>JAYSTR010000234.1:0-2549 GCA_043719555.1 Bacteroidota bacterium
AAAGTAGATTCGTAATCATTTAAATTACGCCAACCGTCTTGTACTTTCGTTTTTTTCGCCACCCCTAGCATTGGTAATGCGCCTAACGCTACTATTCCAATCGTTTTTTTCATTATGTAATTTTAGTTTGCTTTAGTGTTTCAATTTAAGTTCCAAGTTTTAGTTTTTAACGTTTTTTAGAAAATAGCTTACTCTACTTTATCAGACGCATCACTTACTTCATTTCCATTATTTTCTGTCGAATTTTCTGGAGTTGGCATATCCGGCGTAGTTCCTTCTGTTGCTTCTGCTTCAATTTCATCTTCGTGATCTACTTTTGTAATAGCCGCAATGCTATCTGTATCTTGTATGTTAATTAAACGCACACCTTGTGTTGCACGTCCCATAACACGTAAGTCAGATACGTTCATACGAATTGCAATACCATTTTTAGTAATAATCATTAAATCATTAGCATCGGTAACCGATTTAATTCCAACTAAGTTTCCAGTTTTTTCAGTAATGTTAATTGTTTTAACGCCTTTACCACCACGGTTTGTAATACGGTATTCTTCAATATCCGAACGTTTACCATAACCTTTATCAGATACAACTAATACATTTGCATTCATATCATCAATACAAATCATTCCAATTACTTCATTGTTTCCGCCTTCTTCATCATTTAAATCAATACCTATAACACCTGATGCGTTACGCCCCATTGGTCGTACTTTTTCTTCTGGGAAACGACATACCTTACCTAATTTAGTAGCAAGCATAATTTCGTTTTTACCGTTAGTTAAAGCTGCTTCTAATAAAACATCTCCCTCACGAATAGTAATGGCATTAATACCATTAGCACGTGGGCGAGAATAAGCCTCTACCGATGTTTTTTTGATAATACCATCTTTAGTACATAAAATAATGAAGTTATTTTTAATATAATCTTCGTCTTGTAAATTTTTAATATTGATGAATGCTTTTATTTTATCATCTGGTGCAATGCTAATAATATTTTGAATTGCTCGTCCTTTGGTGTTTTTAGCTCCTTCTGGCACTTCGTATGCACGTAACCAATAACATTGTCCTTTTTCGCTAAACAATAAAATATAGTTATGCGTAGATGCCATAAACATATGCTCTACAAAATCCTCATCACGTGTTGCTGTACCTTTACTTCCTCGTCCACCACGATTTTGTGCTCGGTATTCAGCTAAGTTGGTACGTTTCATATAACCTAAATGAGATATTGTAATTACAACGCTCTCATCGGCAATCATATCTTCAATTTTTAAATCATCGCCTGCATATACGATATCACTTCTACGTTCATCACCATATTTATCTTTTATCTCAAGTAACTCATCACGTATAATTTTAAAACGTAAAGTTTCGTTTCCTAAAATTTCATTAAAGTGTGCAATGCTTTTCATTAACTCATCATACTCTGCATTTAGTTTATCAACTTCTAATCCAGTTAATGTACGTAAACGCATATCTAAAATGGCACGAGCTTGTATTTCAGATAAACTAAAAGTTGAAATTAATTCGTCCTTAGCAGCATCTGGGCTAGCACTTTCGCGAATAATTTTAATTACTTGTTCAATATTTTTTTGAGCAATTAATAAACCTTCTAAAATGTGTGCGCGTTTTTCAGCTTGTGCTAAATCGTATTTAGTACGACGAACAACAACATCGTGGCGGTGATCAACAAAGTGATGAATCATATCTTTTAGATTCAACATCTCGGGACGACCTTTTACTAATACAACATTATTAATTGAAAATGAAGTTTGTAACGCCGAATATTTATATAAATTATTTAATACAACATTTGAAATGGCATCAGAGCGCAATTCGTAAACAATACGCATACCTTCGCGGTTACTCTCGTCACGAATTTCAGTAATACCTTCAATTTTCTTTTCATTACATAATTCCCACTGGCGCTTAATCATTTCGGCCTTGTTAATTTGGTAAGGAATTTCGGTAACAATAATACGCTCTCTGTTATTATGTGGTTCAATGGTTGCTTTGGCGCGCATTACAACACGCCCACGCCCTGTATGAAACGCTTCTTTAACACCTTCGTAACCATAAATAGTTCCTCCAGTAGGAAAATCAGGCGCTTTAATGTGTTTCATTAACTCATCAATAGTAATTTCTTTATCATCAATGTAAGCTACAATACCATTGATAACTTCGGTTAAATTATGAGGAGCCATATTAGTAGCCATACCTACAGCAATTCCGCTAGCGCCATTCATTAACAAAATAGGAACACGAGTTGGCATTACTGTTGGCTCTGTTAAAGAGTCGTCAAAGTTCGGACGAAAATCAACCGTATCTTTTTCTATATCAGCAATAATTTCTTCTGTAATTTTTCGGAAACGTGCCTCCGTGTAACGCATTGCTGCTGGTGGATCACCATCAACTGAACCATAATTACCTTGCCCATCAACTAACATATAACGCAAGCTCCACTCCTGAGCCATACGCACCATAGTATCATAAACAGAACTATCCCCGTGTGGGTGATACTTTCCTAAAACCTCCCCAACAATACG
>JAYSTR010000235.1:0-6320 GCA_043719555.1 Bacteroidota bacterium
CTATGATTACGCCACCTGCGGCGGCTAATCCTAATCCAATATTTCTTAAAATTTTAAAGAACTTTGGAGTTGGTGCTTTTAATCTGTCTATGAGTTTCATGTTTTTTTTTTGATTTAAACGATTAATAATTTTTGATTTAAAAGCCCTGGGCATAAATGCCTAGGGCCTTTAGATTAGGCAACCTCAACAATGCTTAACGCATTGTAAGAGCCATTTTTCATTGAGTATTGCACGGTATTTACCATTTGAAAGAATTCCATTTGTAATACGTACACGTTAGTTCCTGCACCAACTGGCGGTGCTGTTGGTGTTAAAATAACATTTGTTGAAACTGCATTGATTGGTAAGTTTACCACATTCGACAGTTTCACATCTGAAATGTTACCTGCAAAATCAATTTTTGCCCAAGAACCTTTTAAACTGATATGCGTTGCACCTACTGGAAAAACAACATCATTAATAGGCACTAAGCCATTAATAGTTATAATCCCTGTTGCAGTTGCTACCGTATAAGGTTTAAACAAGATACTTCCTAAGATTGCTTTATCATTGAAATTAAAGCCCTTTAACAAAGCCTTAGCAGTTGGTAAAGCAATGGCAACACCAACTGTTCTTTTACCTCTTACCGAAGTTGCATCAAGGTTTTTAATGTCAGTCATCAACTTGGTTAAGCGAGATGCCACACGATTATCAGCAGCTGTCATTAACATCGTTCTTAAAGCACTTCTTAATAATTTGCCTGAACTTGCTGAAGAGCCAAACTCGGCTCCGTTTTCTCTTGTGCGGATAAAAGCTGGATCGTTTGCGATGCGTGAAGCATCAACGCCACCTTTTTCACGAGCCAAATGCCCATCCTGTGTTTTGTAAAAGGAAATATCTCCGATTTTCCCTTTTAGTTTTATAATGCCTTTTTGTCTAGCCATTTTTTTATTTTTTAGATTGATTTACATTTTGTCAACTGCTGCGCAGTCAGTTTTCAAAATGGTCAAACTTCATTCTTATCGCGAGTAGAATTTGTTCGACAATACAAAACTAAATCATCTAAAAGCCACAACCATAAAAGCGTTGCGTTTGCATTACTTGCAAACGTTCCGCATCAAAAAGAAAACAAAGTTTAAGTATAGTGTATGTTTAATCCATAGCACAGCTATAGATAAAGTATGTGTGAATGAAATTAAAAGTAGATGAATGTAATTAGAGGAAAAAATCAAATGTTTCCCATATGTTTCCCACAAACCTTTTTAAAACACAAAACCACTTGAAAATCAAGTGGTTAAGATTGTTAAAGGTGCTCCCACCTGGAATCGAACCAGGCACCTACTGATTATGAGTCAGTTGCTCTAACCGAATGAGCTATAGGAGCAAAAAATTTCCCAATTTTACTCTAACCGTCCCGATAGCTATCGGGAGAGCTATAGGAACATCTTAATTCCAAAATGGAGATAAGGTCGCAAAAATATATATTTGTAACTCAATAACAAAATATATGAGTAAAATAAATACGATAATTTTTGATTTAGGTGGCGTTATTATTAATCTGGATATTAATAAAACAATTACTGAATTTAATAAACTATCAAATACTCCCTTTGAGAGTATTTATACACAATTGCAACAAACGCCTATTTTTGATTTATTTGATAAAGGATTAGTGAGTGAGCATGATTTTTTTTCGGAATTAAAAACCTTTATTAATGGTAATGCAACTCACGAGCAAATAGTATTTGCATGGAATGCGATGTTACTGGATTTCCCTAAACATCGCTTAGAGTTATTGTTAAAATTAAAAACGAAGTATCGCTTGTTTTTACTTAGTAATACCAATGAAACACACGTTACTGCTTTCGAAAAAAGTTTAAATACCGAACATCAATACAAAAATTTAGAACCGTTTTTTGAAAAAGTATATTACTCGTGTCGCATGGGAATGCGCAAGCCCGATGAAGAAATTTTCGACTGTATTTTAAAGGAAAATAATTTAAACCCAGCTAATACTTTATTTATTGATGACACCATACATCATGTGAATGGCGCTTTAAAAACAGGTATACAAGCTCAGTTGCTTGATAAAAAAATGGATGTAAGTAAATTAATAGAAGATTTACAGTTGTAGAAAAACTATTTTTTTCGCTTGTAAATTTTATTATTAGCTAGTCCTAACTTATTAAAAAAGTGAGTGAACGATACCCCTAACACACCCATTCCGTAAGTTGCACTTCTTCTAAAATTAATAGAACTTGCTTCAGGGAAATATTTTGTAGGGCACGTAATTTCAGCTATCTGAAAGCCTGCATAAAATATTTGAGAAATCATTTGGTTATCAAATACAAAATCATCAGAGTTTTCGTGGTAACTAATAGTTTCTAATATATCTCTATTAAAAGCTCTGTAACCTGTGTGGTACTCGCTTAATTTTTGATTAATTAAAATATTTTGAGTTAACGTTAAACAACGGTTAAAGAAATATTTATACAACGGCATACCACCTTTTAGTGCACCTTTACCTAAAATACGTGAGCCAAAAACAGCTGGATATAAATCATGAGCAATTATATAACTCATACTATGTATTAACTTAGGCGTGTATTGGTAATCGGGGTGAAGCATGATTACAATATCAGCACCTATCTCAAGAGCTTTATCATAACAGGTTTTTTGATTTCCGCCATAACCTTTATTTTGTTCGTGTCTTATAACGTGCTTAATTCCAAGTTGTTTACCAACTTCAGAGGTGTTGTCTTTACTATGGTCATCAACCAATACAACATCATCTACAATATCAAAAGGTATTTCGTCGTATGTGCGTTTTAAAGTTAAGGCCGCATTATATGCTGGCAAAACTACAACTATTTTTTTTCCGTTAATCATATCTCACAAAAATAGCAAAGTTTCGATAAAATGGCTATACTCATTAAAAAATATCCATTAAATTAGATGCTTATTTTGAGACTTAAAACATTACATACTTATTTATTAAAATCATTTTTACCTCCGTTTGTTTTAACGTTGTTTATTGGAGTATTTGTGTTTTTTTTAATTAATGTGTTTACTTACATGGATGAAATTGTGGGTAAGGGAATGACGGCGTGGGTTTTAATTAAATTTTTCGGTTATTCATTTTTCACATTTATTCCTGTAGCTATGCCCTTAGCGGTATTACTATCGTCTATTATGACGTTTGGTAGCCTTGCCGAAAACTATGAGTTAGCAGCCATGAAATCCTCAGGCTTATCTTTGTTTCAAATTATAAAACCCCTGTTTTTTTTAATTTTAGTTTTAGCTGGTTTAACCTTTTTGTTTAATAATTATGCTTTACCTAAGTTAACTTTAAAGTCATCGCAATTATTGTGGGATATCAGGCAAGCCAAACCTACATTAAATATTAAGCAAGGCATTTATTATAATGGATTAAATGGTTATAGCATTAAGGTTGGTAATAAAAGTAAAGATGGTAATACAATGTATGATTTACATATGTATGATCATACAGATGGTTTAGGAAATCACGTGCAATTGTATGCCGATAGTGCAGTGATGAAAACCAGTAAGGATACTAATTATTTGCAATTGATATTAAATCATGGCTCTCGATACGAGGAAGTTAATCAGGAAATAAACCATCATCGTACGCATCCTTTAATGCAATTGCTATATCGTGAGTTAGCTATTAATATTGATATGAGTGATTTTAAGATGAAGCAAACTGACGAAGATTTGTTTAGAAATCATCACGAAATGATGCCTATATCAATGATATCAAGCGAAATAGATACCTTTAATTTAATATTAAATAAAAAAAAGAAAACCATTGCTACTCAGTTTGATAATGTTTTTGTGCCTCATACTTTGCACGTTGGGTCGTTATCTAAACAACATAAAAACGTAAAACAGTTTTTAGATAGCCTTAATAGTGCAGATTACACCAGAGTGATTGAAAATGCTAAAAGTCAAATTAAAAATAGCCAAAGTTATATTGAGTCGATGGAAAAAGAAATGTTCCATACCGAAATAGATAGACTCGATTTTATGATAGGCTGGCATCAAAAAATTAATGTATCGTTTGCTTGTATTATTTTATTTTTTGTGGGAGCTCCTTTAGGTGCTATTATTCGTAAAGGCGGTATGGGCTTACCAGTAGTGGTGGCAGTTGTTTTCTTTTTGTTGTATTACATTGTAAGTATCGTTTATGAGCGTTTGGTTATTGAGGGCGTTTATAATGTGGTATTTGGTATGTGGTTTCCTCTCTTTATCTTTTTACCAGTAGGTATATTTTTAACATATAAAGCAGCCCGAGATTCATCGTTATTTGATATGGGTGCGTACATCGATCCATTTAAAAAGTTGTTTTCAAAATTTAAAAAAGATTCTGATGAAGATTCTTCAAATTTGTAATAAAGCTCCATATCCAGCTAATGATGGAAGCTCAATTGCAATTTGCAGTTTGGCAGAAGGTCTTTCGGATAATAATGTGGAATTACATTTATTAACCATTAATACTAAAAAACATTTTAAATCGGATGATCAAATTCCCGAATCGTTTAAAGTAAAAACTAATTACCAAAGCATTTATCAAAATACAGATACAACTATTGTTGGTGCTATAAAAAACTTATTTTCATCTCAATCCTATTTTGTTTGTCGTTTTTATTTTGATGAATTTAAAAGCAGTTTAATTAAAAAACTGAAAACGCATCAGTTTGATTTTGTAATTATAGATGGTGTATTTATGGCCAGCTATATGGATTTTATTAAAGCAAATTCAAATGCTAAAATCATATTACGTACGCATAATGTTGAGCACCAAATTTGGGAACGTCATATTCCGAACGAAAAAAACGGAGTTAAAAAATGGTATTTAAATTTGCAAAACAAACGCCTTAAACGCTTTGAGTTAAAAGCATTTTTTAATGCTGATGCGATTGTACCCATTACTGATGAAGACTCTCAAAATATAAAAAAACTCTATCCAACTAAGCCATTATTTACGTGTAATACAGGCATAAATTTAGTGGATTATCAAACGGTAAGTAATGCTAAACAAAACAATACCGTGTTTCATTTTGCATCGATGGATTGGATGCCCAATATTGAAGCCGTTGATTGGTTGCTTGAAAGTGTTTGGAATAAAGTAGTTGTTAAAATGCCTGATGCTAAATTAATTGTAGCAGGTCGCGGAATGCCTGATAAATTTAAAGCAAGTGCTTCTTCTAATATTATTGTAATTGATAGTGTAGCGAGCTCTAAAGAGTTTTACCAAACTTACGATATAATGTTAGTGCCATTGTGGAGTGGGAGTGGACTTCGTATTAAACTGGTAGAAGGCTTAGCCTATGGTAAGCCGATTATTACCACAACTATTGGTGCTGAGGGAATTGCATATACCAACAACGAAAATTTATTAGTAGCAGATAATGCAGATGATTTTGCAAAAGCCATTATTGAAGTGTTACAAAATGCCAATCTTAAACAAACATTACAAAACAAGGCACGCTTGTTAGCCGAAACCAATTTTGATTATAAAGTGATAGCAAAAAAGCTAATAGCATTTTGCGAAAATTTGGTATAAAAGAGTAAATTTACCCTCAATTAAAAACAATTAATAATATGTCAACAGCAGCAAACAAAGGCCCAATTTCGAAATTTATAGAACATCATTATAAACATTTTAATGCTGCAGCGTTGGTTGATGCAGCTAAAGGTTACGAAACACATTTAACTGAAGGTGGAAAAATGATGGTAACTTTAGCAGGTGCCATGAGTACAGCTGAGTTAGGTAAATCGCTTGCAGAAATGATTCGTCAAGGAAAAATTGATATTATTTCTTGTACTGGCGCTAACTTAGAAGAAGATATTATGAATTTAGTTGCGCATAGCCATTACAAACGTGTGCCTAATTACCGTGATTTATCGCCTCAAGATGAGTGGGATTTATTAGAAAATCATTACAACCGTGTAACAGATACTTGTATTCCTGAAGAAGAAGCTTTCCGTCGTTTACAAAAACATATTTACAAAGTATGGAAAGATGCAGATAATTCGGGTGAGCGTTTTTTACCACACGAATTCATGTATCAAATGATAAACAGTGGTGAGTTAAAACAATACTATGAAATTGACCCGAAAGATAGCTGGATGTTAGCGGCAGCTGAGATGAATTTACCAATTGTAGTTCCAGGCTGGGAAGATAGTACTATGGGAAATATTTTTGCATCGTACGTTATTAAAGGAGATTTGAAAGCAAGCACCATGAAAAGCGGTATTGAGTATATGACTTGGCTAGCTGATTGGTACCCAAAAAATAGTGGTGGAAAAGGTGTAG
>JAYSTR010000236.1:0-16529 GCA_043719555.1 Bacteroidota bacterium
TTTTCAGCATAGCGATTTTGAAAGTGGATTAAGAGATAAACTCGATGAATTTACGCACTTCCTTAATATTTAAATTTTTTAATGTTGTTTTCGTTATCATTTTTGCTTTAGTTTTAAGTAATGATGTGTTTTCGCAAACAATTGATAGTGCTGATAGTAAGCAACTCATTATTTCTGAAATAGTAATTACTGGGAATCATCGTACGCGACATAAAATTATTTTGCGTGAATTGGTTTTTAAAAAAAGTGATACCATACTTTTTCGAAATTCTGAAGCTATTTATTTACGATCTAAGCAAAATTTAATTAACACCTCTTTATTTAATTTTGTGACTATTCACGACACTACAATCAATACAAAAACAGTTGTGTTAATTGATGTAAAGGAACGTTGGTACATTTGGCCACAAGTTATTTTCGAAGTTCAGGATAGAAATTTTAATCAGTGGTGGATTAATAAAGATTTATTCCGTATTAATTATGGTGCCGCACTCGATTTTAATAATTTTACGGGTAATAAAGATGTGCTTTCTTTTATAGTGAGATTGGGCTATTCGGAACGTTTTGGGTTTAAATATGCCATTCCTTACATTAATAAAAAACAAACGGTTGGAGTTGGTGTGTCGTTGTTATTAAATCGGAATAACGAAATAAATTATAAAACAGAAAATAATAAATTGTTGTTTTATCGCGATTACAATAATTATGTGAGGCAAGATGCAGAGTTGAAAGTTGGTGTTACGTATCGTAAAAATTTATACCAAAAACATTCGGTAGAAGCCTTATATAATAGAGTTTCTATTAACGATTCTATTAAACGCGTTAATCCTAATTACTTTAATGATAAGCAATCAGAAATACAGTACATTAGCTTACAATATAAATACATACTCGATTTACGCGACAATAAACCTTATCCGCTCAATGGATTTTATGGACAAATGGATGTAATAAATAATGGTATTGGTGTTTTTAAAAACGAAGTAGTTGATAATAATGTATGTGTGTTAAATGGCAGGTATTACACAGCGCTTAGTAAGCGTTGGTTCACAGCATTTAGTTTAAAAACACGATTTACTAGTTTTAATTCGGTAACGTATTATTTTAATAAAGCCTTAGGTTACTCCGAGGATTTTGTGCGTGGTTATGAGTATTATGTAGTTGATGGACAAAATTATAATTTAGGAAAAGCAGCGATTAAGTATAATTTAGTTAATCCCAGAGTTATTAATCTGCAAAAAATAAAACGACTTAAAAAGTTTAATCAAATACCATTCGCAATATATATTACAGGTTATGCTGATGGCGCTTATGTGAATGATATTTATTTTGCATCTACCAATAATTTAAATAATAATTTATTATTTGGTTACGGTGTAGGTGTTGATGTTGTTACTTATTACGATAATGTTATTCGGTTTGAATACAGTTTTAATAAAAAAATGGAGAATGGATTTTTTCTTCATTTCACTTCGGGGTTGTAATCCAAAATAAATTACTGATTCCTCGGATGATAACTCAAAATATTTTCTCGTAAAAAATGTTGATCGAGGTGTGTATAAATTTCAGTAGTAGTAATACTTTCGTGACCTAACATTTCCTGCACAGCTCTTAAATCAGCTCCGCCTTCAACTAAATGTGTAGCAAACGAATGCCTGAATGTATGCGGACTTAACTCTTTATTAATGCCTGATAAAGCTGCTAAATTCTTTAAAATATAAAATACCATTTGTCGGGTAATAGGTGTGCCACGTTTGCTTAAAAAAATAAAATCTTCGTTATTTTTTTTAATTTTTATATGAGGTCTAACGTTTTGCGTATAGTTATTAATTAATTTAATAGCACTGTTACCTATAGGCACCATACGCTGTTTGTCACCTTTTCCAATAATTTTTATAAAGCCATCATTAAAATGAGTATCGCTTATTTTTAAAGTTGTTAATTCAGATACGCGTAAACCGCAACTGTACATCGTTTCAAGCATCGCCATATTTCGTTCGCCTTCAGCTGTACTTCTGTCAATAAACGATAACATTAAATCTATTTCTTCTACAGCTAACACAACTGGTAATTTGCGTTTAATACGAGGTGTTTCTAGTAGTTCGGCAGGATTAGCTTGAATGTAATTTTCTAAAATTAAAAATTTAAAAAAATGTTTAATCCCAGATATGATACGAGATTGCGTTGTTTCTGTAAAATTAAAATCGGCAATGTATTTTAAAAATTGTTGTAAATCCTTTATAGATAAATCGCTTGCTTGCTTTGTTGGAAAATACAATTCGATAAATACAACCAGTTTTTCAATATCACTTTGGTAGGCTTCAACGGTATTTTTACTCAACGATTTTTCGCTAAGCAAGTAATATTTAAAATCGTTAATATTTGTTTTCCAGCCAGCCAATTATTATTAAATTTGATAAACCTTAAACTATAAATTTCGTGTTAAAGATAGCAATAATCAATGGTCCAAACCTGAATCTTTTAGGAACAAGAGAAACAACCATTTATGGATCACAAACGTTTGAGGAGTATTTTAAACAATTACAAGTAACCTTTAATACGATAGAGTTAACATATTTTCAAAGTAATGTTGAGGGCGAATTAATTAATAAATTACACGAAATTGGTTTTAGCTTTGATGGAATTGTCATAAATGCGGGTGCTTATACACATACGTCCGTTGCTATTGCAGATGCTATTGCAGCCATTAAAACGCCAACAATCGAAATCCATATCAGTAACATTTTTGCTCGCGAAGAATACAGACATACCTCTTACCTCGGAAAAAACTGCGTTGGAAGCATTAGTGGTTTTGGCTTAAAAAGCTATGATTTAGCGCTAAGCCATTTTTTGAAATAAGTGTATAGAAGATTTATTAAAACATCACCCCAAATGTAAGCGTAGCTTGTGCAGTATAAAAATGATGGTGAGCCGTACTACCATCTCTGCCTAACACATACACTTTACGATAATCTGCGTAAGTGCCTTTAGTTGTTAGTTCAACAACGCCATATTTTAAAAATTCCATACGTAAACCAGTTTCTGCACCAACTATCCAGCCTGCAACGTGCCAGTTATTATTTAAACGTGTGCCTAACATTGTTACATCCGTGCGAGGAAAAACCACACCGCCACCAGCTTTGGTTATCCAACCTAAATTAAATTTTTTATTAGGATTATATAATTTACAACGTTTAATAAAGTTTAGCATCCAAAAATTGGCGCCATCTGTATGTTCAAAATGCAATAAATTATTAGGATCTAAAATCGTATCCTTATCTACGTAATTGCCATTAAAGGTGCCTTTAATGTGAACCTTTTGGTAATCGGTTACAACATATTTAGTATGGTCGTAATTAATTTCAATACCAAAATCTTTTTTATTATTAAAAAAATAACCGCCGTGTATTACAAACTGTGGTATGGTAATATTGATGACGTCTTTAATTTTATCAAAGTCAGGTCTGTCTTTAGCTGTTGCATCATAAATTGTAAAATCATAATCATGATAACGACCAGTAGCTGGGTAATAGTAACCAGTAGGGTTTTTAAAGTGTATGGTACTTTTACTAAATGCCGCACGAGTATAGCCCCATACTAAATAAAATTTACCTTTTTGTTTAGCGGGTTTAGTTTCGTTAACAGTAGGTTGTTCTGTTTGTGCAAAAACAAAAAGTGGGAAGATTAAAATAAATAATAATAGTTTTTTCATGGAATGCTAGGCAAAAATTTCGGCGCAAAGATAGCGTTTATTGCTTTCGGTATTTATGATAATTCTCACATAATTTTCTAGAAACGGCATTGCTAATTCTGGCCATTCGATAAACACATAATTACCCGAATCCAAATAATCTTCAAATCCAATACCTAAAAGTTCTTCAGAGGATTTTAAACGGTATAAATCAAAATGATATATTTTTTTATGGTTGTCGATTTCGTATTCGTTAACGATAGAGTAGGTGGGGCTACTTAACGAATTGGTTGTTCCTAAATAATGGCACAATGATTTAATGATTGTTGTTTTACCGGCTCCCATTGGGGCGTCAAACAACAGTACTTTTTCAGTACCAATAAAATCCATTAATTGTTTTGCAACGCTTGCATGATTTTCTATGTCAGATATATCAAATGTTTTTTGCATTATTTAGTTAAAACAACTCCTTTAAAACGTATTTTTTGTAAACTTTTTTTTGCATTCGATGTAATTTCAACAATTCTATCTTGTCTGTCGTAAGTTGATTTAGTGTCAAAAACAACTTCAATTTTCCCTATTTGATTTGGTGCTATTGGTTGTTTTGGGAAGTTAACGGTGGTACAACTGCATTCAGCTTTGGCATCGTTTATTATTAACGGTTCATTACCTGCATTTTTAAAATCAAAAACCAAGGATACAATTTCGCCTTTTTTCACATACCCAAAATTCTTTTTTGTATTAGTAAATTTTAAAATAGGTTGTGTATATCCCAAAAAGGAAATCAAAAATAGCCCCAAACAAAAAACCTCCCGAGTTATCGAGAGGTTTTTAAGAATGTATTTATAATTACTTAGCATCAGTTGCAGGCGCAACTGGTGCTGCCTCAATTACACCTTTAATTTTCACAACTTTACTTGGCTCTTTTGCATTTGAGGTAACGGTTACGTTTTTTTCAAATGGACCAGGACGCTTTGTATCGTATTTTACTTTAATGCTCGCTGTTTTGCCTGGTAAAATTGGTTCTTGTGGCCAACCTGGTTTGCCATCAATTGTTGTAGCTGTACAACCACATTGTCCTTGCACGTTTGTAATTGTTAAAGGAGATTTACCTGTGTTTTTAACTTTAAATTCACGTACACCGTTAGCATCGTACTTAATAGTACCGTAATCAACTACTTCAGTTTCAAACTTCATATCAGGTGCATTTGGGTCAATGCTTGGTACAACGGAACCACCTTCTTGTGCTATTGATGTAAAACCTAATCCTAAAAATAAGGCTGCTGCTGCAAATACTTTTTTCATTTTATTTCTTTTTAAGGGTTTAAATTATTTCTTTTCTAAAGGAGCACCAACAGATGGTTTGTTTGTAGGGAAAGCTTCTTCAACTGCTTTAGCTGCAATATTTCCTTTAATTTGAATTGTTTGAGTTCCTGATTTAGCGTTTGATTGAACTGTAACCGATTTACTAATTGGTCCAACACGATTTGAATCGTATTTTACTTTAATTTCGCCAGTTTTTCCTGGTAAAATTGGATCTTTAGGACATTGAGGAACAGTACAACCACAAGAACCTTGACACATCGTAATAATTAATGGCTCTTTACCTGTATTTTTAAATTTAAATACACACTCGCCATTATCACCTTGATTAATATTACCGTAATCGTGAACCATTTTATCAAATTTGATATCTGCTAAGCTAGTAACAGCAGGAACTACAGCAGGAGCGCCACCATGATCATGACCGTCAGAAACTGTATGTACTTTTTCTTGTGCAAATGATAAAGTGCTTAATGCAGCAACAAATCCTAATGTGTAAATTAATTTTTTCATGTTATTTATTTTTAAAGTTTATTTGTTTTTCAATTAATATTCTAAAACTGTACCAAAGATAACTTAGTCTTAGTATAGTTTGATTATTTTTGCGAAATTTAACAAAATTTTATAACACTATTGATGGAAATCGAAAAAACATACAATTCGGCTAAAGCAGAACAAACATGGTACCAATATTGGCTAGATAAACAATTTTTTAAATCTACTCCGGATAGTAGAACACCATATACTATTGTAATTCCTCCTCCAAACGTAACAGGCGTTTTACACATGGGGCACATGCTTAATAATACCATACAAGATGTATTAATACGCCGTGCACGTATGCTTGGATTTAATGCTTGTTGGGTTCCGGGTACAGATCACGCTAGTATTGCAACCGAAGCAAAAGTTGTAGCTTTATTGAAAGAACAAGGAATTAATAAAGCCGATTTAAGTAGAGAAGATTTTTTAAGCCACGCTTGGGATTGGAAAGAAAAATATGGTGGTATTATTTTAGAACAACTTAAAAAGCTTGGTGCATCGTGCGATTGGGATAGAACCCGTTTTACAATGCAGGAAGATATGAGCGAATCAGTAATTGATGTGTTTATTGATTTGTACAATAAAGGTCAAATTTATCGTGGAGTTCGTATGGTTAACTGGGATCCTCAAGGCTTAACTGCTGTGAGCGATGAAGAGGTTATTCATAAAGAAGCGCAAAGCAAATTAGTTTACGTAAAATATAAAATTGAGGGGACTAATGATTTTATTACAGTTGCAACTACTCGTCCTGAAACTATTATGGGTGATACAGCTGTATGTGTTAATCCTACAGATGAACGTTATGCGCACTTAAAAGGAAAAAATGTAATTGTACCAGTTGTAAATCGTGTTGTTCCAATTATTTTTGATGATTATGTTGATGCTGCTTTTGGTACTGGTGCGTTAAAAGTTACACCAGCACACGATATTAATGACTTTAATTTAGGTCAAAAACATAAATTACCTACAATTGATGCCTTAACTCAAGAAGGTAAAATTAGTGAAGCTGCTGGCGCATACATTGGTATAGATCGTTTCGCTTGCCGTAAACAAATTATTTTAGATTTAACTGAGCAGGGATTAGTTGAAAAAGTTGAAGAAATTAAAAACAAAGTTGGATATAGTGAGCGTACAAATGCAGTAATAGAGCCACGTTTGAGTATGCAATGGTTTTTGAAAATGGATACAATTAGTAAGCCAGCTTTAGATGCCGTATTAAATGGCGAAGTAAAATTAATTCCCGAAAAATTCATTAATACCTACAAACACTGGATGGAAAATGTACACGATTGGTGTATTAGCCGTCAGTTGTGGTGGGGACAACGTATTCCAGCATGGTATGATAGCAAAGGAAATACAGTTGTTGCAAAAACGAAAGAAGAGGCATTTGAATTACTAAAAACTAAAAATGCAACTCTAACAACTAATGAAGTTAAGCAAGATGAAGATGTTTTAGATACTTGGTTCTCATCGTGGTTATGGCCTTTAACGGTATTTGATCCTAAGATTGTACAAAATGGATGGGAAAAAGCTAACGAAGATTTAAAATATTATTACCCAACCAATGATTTAGTAACTGCACCCGAAATTTTATTTTTTTGGGTAGCGCGTATGATTATTGCCGGTAAAGAATATACTGGGCAAAAACCATTTACGAATGTTTATTTAACAGGTATTGTGCGTGATAAGCAAGGTCGTAAAATGAGTAAGAGTTTGGGTAATTCTCCTGATCCTTTAGATTTGATTGAGAAATATGGCGCTGATGGTGTGCGAGTTGGTATGTTATTGTGTTCGCCTGCTGGTAACGATTTAATGTTTGATGAATCATACTGTGAACAAGGAAGAAACTTTGCTAATAAAGTGTGGAATGCCTTTCGTTTAATTAAAGGTTTTGAAGTTGGTTCTGTTACATCGAGCGGAGTCGAGATGGAGCAACCTCAATCATCTAAAGCTGCTATTACTTGGTTCGAAAATAAATTATCAGAACAATTAGAAGTGATAAATGAACACTATTCTAAATACAGAATGAGTGATGCTTTAATGTCTACTTATAAATTAGTATGGGATGATTTCTGCGCATGGTATTTAGAAGCGATTAAGCCTGAATTTATTGATGGCAAAGCGCAACCAATTGATAAGGCAACTTATGAAGCAACGATTAATTTTTTAGAATCTCTATTAAAAATTATGCATCCGTGGATGCCTTTTATTACCGAAGAAATTTGGCATTTGCTTAAAGAGCGTGCCGAAAAAGAATGCGTCATTGTTGCAGAATGGCCGAAACAAAAAGCAGAGTTAGATAAAAAGCAATTAGCAGAGTTTGAGGTTTCAAAAGAATTAGTAGCGATGGTGCGAAATGTTCGTGCACAAAAACAATTATCTCCAAAAGAAAAATTAGAAGTTATTGAAAAATCAGAGGCTACACGTTCATACTTTGATAATACCATTATTAAATTAGCGAATTTATCAGCGTTTAATTATACAACCGAAAAAGTTGAAGGTGCTTTTTCTTTTCAAATTAAAACAACGGAATTTTATATTCCGTTAGCGATGAATTTAAATAAGGAAGATGAAATTGAGCGTTTAACTAAGGAGTTAGAATACAATCAAGGATTTTTAAAATCGGTATTAGTAAAACTATCTAACGAAAAGTTTGTAGCTAACGCTAAGCCCGAAGTTATTGCATCTGAACGTAAAAAAGAAAGTGATGCGCTAGCTAAAATTAAAACCTTAGAAGAACAACTATCTGTTTTAAATTAAAAGGGAATGATTTTAGGTTAGATATGCGCTTATTTTATAACTCAAAATAATGTGTAATTTTACTCAACAAAACAATAAAAAACTATATGTCAAAAGTTCATAATTTTAGTGCAGGTCCTGGTATTTTACCATTAGAAGTTTTAAAACAAGCATCAGAGGCTTGTATTAATTTTGATAATATGAATTTATCTTTACTAGAGATATCACATCGTAGTAAAAATTACGAAGCTGTTATTGATGAATCTCGCTCTTTAATTAAAGAGTTGTTTGAAGTTGGTGATGAGTACGAAGTATTATATTTAGGTGGCGGAGCAAGCACACAATTTGCGATGGTTCCTTATAATTTATTATCAGATAACGGTTATGCAGCTTATGTAAATACTGGTGTTTGGGCAAGTAAAGCCATTAAAGAAGCTAAAATTATTGGTAATACGAAAGTGATTGCTTCTTCTGAAGATAAAAACTTTAACTACATCCCCAAAGGGTATGAAATGCCTAAGGATGCTGATTATGTTCATATAACATCTAACAACACCATTTATGGAACTCAAATGAAATCGTTCCCTAAATGTGATTCTCCTTTAGTTTGCGATATGAGTTCGGATATTTTTAGTCGTAAGGTTAACGCAAAAGATTTTGCTTTAATTTATGCAGGTGCACAAAAAAATATTGGTCCTGCAGGTAGCACAATGATTATGTTAAAGAAAGATGTGTTGGGTAAAACTGGCCGCAAAATGTTGTCGATGTTAGATTACCAAGTGCATATCAAAGGTGGATCAATGTACAATACTCCTCCTGTGTTTCCTATTTATGTAACGATGTTAACCCTACGTTGGTTAAAACAAAACGGCGGTGTAAGCTGGATAGAAGGAGTTAATCAACAAAAAGCAGATTTATTATATAACGAAATTGATAGAAACTCATTATTTGTTGGTACAACTGAAAAGGAAGATAGAAGTAATATGAATGTTTGCTTTTTAACTACAAAACCTGAGTTAGAATCAGAGTTCGATAAGTTATGGAAAGATGCTAATATTAGTGGTATTCGTGGACATAGAGATGTTGGTGGTTACCGTGCAAGTTTATACAACGCTTTGCCAATTGAAAGTGTACAAGTATTAGTGGATACGATGAAAGCTTTTGAAGCAAAATTCGCATAAACGCATCTTTATTTAATCCTTTCTCATTGTTAAACACAAAAAATAAAAGCCTCAAATACTAAAGTATTCTGCGTTTTTATTTTTTTGTTAGCCTCGATAAATGAATAAATAGAGAAGCTTAAAATATACATAAACAATAAATACTAAAGCAACTCGTTACTAAATTATGGCAAAGCTATTGCTGCATATCTTTTTAATGAGTTGCTTTTTTTCTTTTAGTCAAGATAAAGCACCTACGCTACCCCGTTTTTCAATTAGAGGAAATGTTGGTATTCCTAAAATTGTAAGCAGTAAAGCTTTTCGGTATTCATTTTCGGGAGTGGGTACTGCTGATATCAGCATTAATACAAAATTGTTTTCGGATGTGTTTTTTGGGATAGGATATTCTTACACTTATTTTAAAACTCAAAAAACATTTAGAGACAGAAACATTAATACAACCTTACAATCACAAAATATGTATGTAAAGTTTGGGTATGATTATTTTTATAGAGATAACGCCTTTGCAACCTTTTCGTTAAACTCAGGGTTGAATACAAATAAGTACACTGATGTGATTTATGCAAATGATAGTTTGAAAAATAAATTTCCGAAAGAATTTACAAGCGTATTTATAGAACCAGTGGTAGGCTTATATTTTATAGTAGACCCTAATTTTGCAATTGGCGGACATATTTCTTATAACTATAATTTATCGCAGTTTAATCCCGCTTATTCGGGAATGGATCATACATTCAATTATGGAACTGTTTCAAATAGATGGCCAATGAGTATGATTACATTTGGTTTCGGGTTTTATTATGGCTTAGCTCGTAAGAAATAATCGAACATTTAAAAAAGTCTAATAAATTATAAATCCCAGACACTTTTGCGTTTAAAGTTTTTAGGTTTAAAGCTTTCTTTATGCTCTAAAATAAACGCCATGATAAAATAAATAATAATGGGAGATCCAAACGTAAAAAAACTTAAGTAAATAAAGTACATACGAATGTTTGTAGTTTTAATGCCGAGTTTTTTACCCCACCACTCACAAACACCAAACGCTTGTTGTTCAAACCAATGTATAATACTTTTTACCATTACTTACAAAGTTAATGCAAATAACAACAAGTTGATTGCATAATTAATTTTTTAGCAAAAACTTTGCCACATTGCATTGTAAACAACTTTTAGGCGCACAAAAATGATCGTATAAATGTATTTGGGCTTGACTTTGCAAGGCATTTGTTGTTTTAATACCTAACGCTTTATAGTAATTTGTTTTTGAATTTTCTTCGGGTGGTAATTGGGTTAATAAATCTAGCGCATAGTCGGTATAACTATCATTGGTAGTTTGCTTACCAATAAAAACTAAAAACGGAACAATGGTGTTTATGACGATGGAATGAAAAGCAGAGTCGCCAAGATTTTTAATACTGTTATCAGATAAGGAATCAAACTTAAAATGTGTTTGCCAATAGGCAGATGTTTCTGCTGAGAAAAAATCTTTTAAAACAACTAATGATGCTTTAGTCTCCAATAAATGATATAAGGATTTTTGTTTATGAATTATGGATGCCAGTTGCGATAAACGAATTGTTGGGAAATTAACGGGGCGCGTTTTCGAAAACTTCCATTGTTCTTTTTGTAATGCAACTAATTGATGCTTTTGTTTTAAGAATTCAAATTCGTTTTGTAATATTTTTGGAAAAGTATCTGTAAATGTATCCTCTAAAAAACCAGCTACACCAAATAATAAGGACTCTAACTGATTTATATTGTCTGCATATTTTTTTAAGATAGAGTAGGGTAATGATTTACCTAGTAACTCAAATGCATCATTGTTTATTTTAAATCCAAAATTACGGCATAGTAACACAAATAAAGTGTCTTCATAATGATGTTGATAGTGTTCAAATAAGTTAAAAATAGTTTCTGTTTTGGCTTCAATACGAGTAATGGCTAATCGTTCGAGCCACATATTCCATTCAAATTCCGGAAAAGAGGTGATCGATTTGCCACAAGCGATGGGTTGTTTAGAAAACTCGATGGCTTGATATTGTTGTAGTAGGGATGGTTTAATGTATGACTTCAATTCAATTACCGAAACATTGTGAAGTCTATTTTGTTCTAACTCCACATCGTGTTCAAACACCACGTGTAAAATTAAATTGTCATATACTTTGTTTTGTTGATGCTTGTGTTTTAACCAATCAGATGTTTTGATATGAATTTCTACATTGCCAGCAAGTACAACGCCATCAACGTTAATTTTAGAATTAAAAAAATCAGGACCGGAGTCCTGATTATGTTCGCCAATTGAAATAATTTCGATGGCTTCGTTTTTTGTTCCAATAAATTGAGACTGACCTACGAGTTTATATTTCCAAATAGTTTGTAGTAGAGCTTCATTCATTATTTAAAATATTATCCTTTAACATCTGCTGTTGGCCCATAAACACCAGGTAACGGAACGTCTAACAATCTTAAATAAACACCAAGCTGTGCTCTGTGATGGTATAAATGATTCATACACCATGTGCGTACCACTTGAGATTTTGGCATTGTGAAATAAATAGCTTCACCACTACGCATTGTCCAAGGCTTTTCAAATTCAGTTTCGTTCACTTCATTTAAAATTTTGTCTGCCTGAATAATGTGTTTGTCATGTAATGCTAAAATATCATTTGTAGAATTAAATACTTTAGGCGTGTAATCACCTTTTGCGAAATCCAATTCATCTTGTAATAAACACTCTTTCCACCATCCCGAAATTTCAGCAACATGAGTAGCTAAATGTTTTAACGACATTGATTTTTCGTGTGGTTTAAAATCAGCCTTATCAAAGGGAACTGATGCTAATAATGCACGAGTAGCTTTTGCCTCTTCATTTACTTCGGCTAATAATATTTGACTTAATTTCATAATAATATAATTATTTAGCAGATTTTGGTTGAGATGCTTTAATAGACATAACGTATTTTGTAAGTTGATCTTTTTCAACTGCACTAATATGTGCCTTTGGAGCCATATCATCAATAATATGCATCCACTCACTCTCAGCGCGCTTATATATATTTTTTGCGCCATGGCATTTAGTACAAACGCCTGTGTAAATTTTATGTCCTTCTGTTAATTCCGCCAAGGTTGCATTAGCATACATTGATTTAACAGCTGTTAATTGCTCTTCTGTAGGAGCGAAAATACCGGTAGTACTTACAAGTTTTTCAGTTGTTGCTACAGCTGTTGTGTTGGCGGCAGCAGCTGTTGATGTAGTTGCAGATTTAGACCCTTTACAAGCCATTAAAATTACTCCTGTGGCAAAGGCTAATAGTATAATTGATTTTTTCATAGTATAATAGTTTATCGAATAAATATATGGAAATATTATCTTTTACCAGAGGCACCCTTAACTAATATTAATAATTTACATAAACGGCAAAAAAAACTTACGGAAACTTGAAATGAAAAAAAAGTTTCCTACATTTGTGCCCACAAAATATACCTATGAAGCATTTTTTATTAATACTATTTTCGCTTACTGTTTTTTACGCAAGCGCTCAAAATAAACGAACTATAAGTGGTTACATTAAAGATGCGCGTAATGGCGAAGCTTTAATTGGCGTTACCATTTACAAAAAGAACTCGCAGGTTGGCACTAATAGTAATGAGTATGGGTTTTATTCGTTAACTATTCCTAATAGTATTGATACGTTATTGTTTTCGTTTGTTGGCTACAAAACAATTCAGTTTCCTGTTACCAATAATGGTAACCAAACTATTAATATGGAGTTAGGCGATGAAGGAAAAGAACTCGAAGAAGTTGTGGTTTCATCTGAAAAAGATGACCAAAATATTAAGAGTATGGAAATGAGTGTAGCTAAATTGGATATAGCTCAAATTCAAAAAATGCCAGCGTTACTTGGCGAAGTTGATATTATTAAAAGTATACAATTGCTACCAGGTGTTACTACGGTAGGCGAAGGAGCAAGTGGTTTTAATGTGCGTGGCGGTAACATCGATCAGAATTTAGTATTAATGGATGAGGCTCCGGTGTATAATTCATCGCATTTGTTTGGTTTCTTTTCGGTATTTAATCCGGATGCAGTAAAGGATGTGAAATTAATTAAAGGTGGTATTCCTGCACAATATGGTGGGCGAGTGTCATCTATTCTTGATATTAGAATGAAAGAAGGGAATAGCAAAAAACTACAAGTTAATGGTGGTATTGGTACCATTTTTAGTCGTTTATCCATTGAGGCTCCATTATTAAAAGATAAGGCATCGTTTATTGTTGCTGCCCGTAGAAGTTATATTGATATTTTAGCGAAACCTATTTTAGAAAAAAAACAACCTTCATTAAAAGGCGCTAAATTTAATTTTTATGATTTGACTGCTAAGTTTAACTGGCGTATCAATGATAAGAATACAGTATTTGCCAGTGGTTATTTTGGACGCGATGTATTTGGTGCTGGGTTTAAGTTTAACTGGGGAAATAGCACGGCTACAGTTCGTTGGAATCACATCTTTAACAATAAACTTTTTTTAAATACCTCTGCCTTTTATAGTAATTATCAATATGAGTTAGGATTTAAGGATGAAGGTACGAGTCAAAAATTTGAATGGGTATCAAACATAATAAACTATAGTGTTAAGCCTGATTTTACCTATTATTTAAATTCTAAAAACACGATTCGTTTTGGTGGACAAGCTATTTACTTTACGTTTTTGCCAGGAAAAGCTGTTATAACGGATGCTAGTGGAGGAACCCGCGATATTAGCTTAGATAAAAAATACGGCCTCGAAACAGCATTATATATTGAAAACGAACAAAAAATAGTTGATCGCTTTTCAGTACAATATGGTTTGCGTTGGTCGTTTTTTAACTACATGGGTAAAGGCACTAAATATGTTTTTCGTGATACCATTCCAAACGAAAGCAAACCACTTGATCACGAAGAAAAATACGATGATTACAAAACCATTAAGCCATATAATAATGCTGAACCTCGTTTAGCTGTAAACTATACTATTAACGACAAAAGCTCTGTGAAATTAGGATACAATCGTATGTCGCAATATTTACACATTGTTTCAAACACAGCAGCATCAACTCCTTTAGATATTTATACACCAGCTACTAATAACGTTAAGCCGCTTATTGCCGATCAAATTACGTTAGGTTACTTCCGTAATTTTAAAGATAACATGTATGAAACATCCGGAGAAATATATTACAAAGCCTTGCAAAACCAATTAGATTATGTGGATAATGCCGATTTATTATTAAATAAATATTTAGAAGCAGATTTAATACAAGGCGATGGTAGAGCTTATGGTTTAGAGCTTTATGCTAAAAAGGCAAAAGGAAAATTAAATGGCTGGGTAAGTTATACACTTTCAAAAACTGAGCGTAAAAGTAGAGGTATAAGTAATGATGATTGGTATTTATCTAAGTACGATAGAACACATAATGTTAATACCGTTATCATTTATGATATTAATAAACGTTTTAGTGTATCGGCTAACTTTGTTTATTTAACGGGCACACCAGCTACGTTTCCTACAGCTAAAATAGAATTGCAAGGTTATGTAATACCATATAACACTGATAATAAACGTAACAATTATCGCAACACTGCTTACCATCGTTTAGATTTAGGGGCAACCTATAATTTTAAAAAGAATGATACTCGTCGTTATAAACAAACATTAGTATTAAGTATTTATAATGTTTACAATCGCCGTAATGCATTCTCTATTTATTTCCGTAATAATGCCAACTATCCTGTAAATACAGAAGCTGTGCGGTACTCAGTTGTTGGTTCAATTATTCCGGCTATTACTTATAATTTTAAATTTTAAATAAATATTAATTATGAAATCATTTATTCAAAAATCAATCATACCATTATTCGTCGTTCTACTATTTTCTTCGTGCGAAAATGTGATACAAGTTAAATTAGATAAAGGTACACCTCAAATAACTATTGACGCTTTTATCAATGATATGCGAGTTGAACAAAAAGTGCGCTTAACGTATACGGATGATTATTTTAGTCAAAAAAATAATGAGCCTGTAAAAGGTGCAATGGTTAGTTTAAAAAACTTAACCACCAACGAAGTTTTTAATTTTAGCGATAATAGCAATGGTGATTATGTGTTTAATGTTGCAACTACTGACACCATAGCAAGAATAGGTTCTGAATATGAGTTAACTGTAAATCATCAAGGTAATATTTATACATCAACAACTAAATTAAAACGTACTGCACAAATTGATAGCATTAAATGTGAATTTAAAGAAGCAGGGTTAGGTAATAAAGAAGGGTATAAAGTATCGTTTTTAGGATTTGATACCCCGGGTGGCGAATCTGATTTTTATTGGATAAAGTCATATAGAAATGGTAAATTTTTTAATAAAGGATTAGAAATTAATGTAGCTTATGATGCAGCCTATAGTGCGGGGTCTGATGGTTTATTTTTTATTCAACCCATTGCAGAGGCTGTAACACCACAAGGCGAAGTATTTAAAAAATACGATGATTGCCGTATTGAAATTCATTCCATTTCACACGCAACCTATGATTTTTTAATACAAGTACAAAAGCAAACCACTAACTCTGGTTTATTTGCGACCACTCCCGAAAATGTAAAATCAAACATAATAGCCGCTACCGGTAATACCACTAAAGTTGTAGGTTGGTTTAATATGAGTGCGGTTGGTTTTAAAAGTAAAGTGGTAGAATAGAGTTTATCCTTTATAGTTTCGATAATATTGCGTAAAAATTTTTCGATTTTTTACGTCATGATTTTTGTTGTAAAACATTAATTAGAAGTTTTAGTAGAAGGAAAATTATTCAAACCTAAATTTCATTTTTTTTGTGTTATATCTAATATAAAAAAAGTTCACATTGCACAGTCTTTAACGGATTTTATTTAATGCAAATGCAAAATTAAACTGCGCATTACTTTTTAATTATAAATTATTTTCGTTATTATTGTTATAGAAAATTAACAAATTATACTATGAAAAAATATAGAATAATGACCGTTGAGGATAATGAATTTTTTGC
>JAYSTR010000237.1:0-16515 GCA_043719555.1 Bacteroidota bacterium
ATCCCAACCTGTGTAATTATCAATATAACCATCATTATCATCATCAACACCATTAACTGGATCGGCTGTATTATGTGTAAATTGAGTTACTAAATCTGGATGATCTAAATCTGTTCCAGAATCTACTATACCAATTACAACCGAAGAAGTTCCTTGAGAACCACCAAGTGCTAAATCCCAAGCAGCAGTTGCACGTATACGCGCTAAAAAGCCCGATTGATTTGATAAACTAGGGTCGTTAGGAGTAAAAGCACTTAACGCATAAATATAATGAGGCTCGGCATATTCCATTAATCCTGTTGCGTATAACTGATTAATTACAAATGCTAAATCGTAGGCGTTTGTATATTTCAATTCATAAATTAAAGATAAATCGGCGAATTTTTGGTGTAGCTCATTATACTCTTTTTCAGGTGCAGCATGACGAGGGAATTTTTTCTCTAATTTATTTGAGCCGATGTAACTTAATACTTGATTAAATTTTGCATCGTTAATTTCCTTAACGCCAGCTATGCCTCTAAATGCAGGCTTTAATTTAAAAATGATGGTGTTAGATAAATAATCTTTAGCGGAAATATTAGAAGGCAAAGTAAATTGCTTTCTTGCTTTTAGTGGCGCTACTTGTTGGGCAGATATACTGCTACCAAAAAGTAAACAAGCGGATATTCCTAAAGTAAGTAATGAAGTTTTTTTCATTGGTTTGTTTTTTAGTTTGTGTGAATATAGGCCAATTTTAATAAACTCATATAGCAATAGATTACTAATTGGTTTTTTACAATTTTATTTCAGATTTACACTAAAAATTAAAGGTGTTTTTGGCAAATTAATAACCAAATGACTTGTTTGGTTTATTTGCCTTTATTAACGGCAATATAAATAGCAAAGCCTACAGCCAACAACAACACCGCTACAAGGCCAGTTACAAAAGCATTGCCTTTTTGTTTGTCATACTGTTGAGATGTTTGTATAAAATTAGTATTGCTGTTTTGTGTTGCAACTATAGTGTTAAACAAAGAATCGGGAATACGAACTGAAATACCGCTATAAACGGAGGTATTAAATTGTCGTTTTTGTTTTGGGTCGGAGTTAGAGGCTCGTTCTTCAATAACTTTAGTAGACTTTTTAATATTAATGATGGCATTAGAGTAGTTTTTCCAAGCCTCATATTTTAAGTGATCTATTATTTCTGTTTCTGTGCTATACTCGGCACCTTGAACCTCAACTAAGCCAATTTTTTTATACGTAAAGTTTATAGGTTCGCTCTCAAAAAATAATACTATGGGTTGGTTAGCTGAATTAACTTTAGTTGTACTATCCGTATTACTAAGCGAAACATAACTCCGCTTAACAACATTATTATTTATGACGCATTGTGTGCATAAAAAAGTTACAATAATTGCTAATATAAAACGCATCACTAAATCTTAAAATTTTTCTTACTGTAGGCTATTTAAATTTTTCCTTTTACAATTTCATCTACAACCGTTGGATCAAGTAAGGTAGAGGTATCTCCTAAATTACTCACATCACCTTCGGCAACTTTACGAAGTATACGACGCATAATTTTTCCGCTTCGTGTTTTAGGCAAACCACTTACTATTTGTATTTTATCTGGCTTAGCAATGGGTCCAATAATTTTTGTAACCTCAGCTAAAATTTCTTTACGCAAATTCTCGTGATCTTTCGTTGTTGATGGTGCAATTACATAGGCATAAATACCTTGTCCTTTAATGTCGTGCGGATAACCTACTACGGCACTTTCCACAACATCAATATGTGCATTAATCGCGCTTTCAACTTCGGCTGTGCCAATGCGGTGCCCCGAAACATTAATTACATCATCTACTCGACCTGTAATTCTATAATAGCCATTTTCATCTCGTCGGCAACCATCGCCAGTAAAATATAATCCTTTATAAGTTGCAAAATATGTTTGCTGACAACGCTCATGGTCTCCATACGTTGTACGAATAATTGATGGCCACGGAAACTTAATACATAAATTTCCCTCTACTCCATTACCCAAAATCTCGTTTCCTTTTTCGTCAACTAACAAGGGTTGCACTCCTGGTAAAGGCAAGGTAGCATAACTTGGTTTTAACGGCGTAATACCCGCTAATGGCGAAATTAAAATGCCACCCGTTTCGGTTTGCCACCATGTATCCACTATAGGGCAATTTTTCTTTCCGATGTTATCGTTATACCAATGCCAAGCTTCTTCGTTAATAGGTTCGCCTACACTTCCTAACACTTTTAAAGATGATAAACTATAGGGTTTTACAAAATCTAACCCAGCTGCTTCTAACGCTCTGATAGCCGTTGGTGCTGTATAAAAATGAGTGACTTTATATTTATCAATCACTTTCCAAAAACGACCAGCATCCGGATAAGTTGGTACGCCTTCAAATAAAACAGAGCTTGCGCCAGCTAATAAAGGGCCATAGGCAATGTACGAATGTCCTGTAATCCAACCAACATCAGCGGTGCACCAAAACAAATCTTTTGAGTTAGGTGCCATTTGAAATACATTTTGAAATGTGTAGCATGTATAAATCATATAGCCACCACAAGTATGCACCACGCCTTTTGGTTTACCAGTAGAGCCGGATGTATACAAAATAAACAAGACATCCTCGCTATCCATTACTTCGGCAGCGCATAGTGGTGAAGCGTTTGGAACAACCTCTTGCCAAATAATATCTTTACCTGCATTAATAGTAATTGGTGTATTCGTGTGTTTATATACCAAAACTTTTTCAACCGATGGACAATCTGCTATAGCTTCATCTACCAAAGATTTTATTACTATATCTTTTGCGCCACGGTAGGAGCCATCGGATGTGATAACTACTTTACAATCGCTATCTTGTATACGCCCCGACAAAGCAGATGCTGAAAATCCTGCAAACACAACCGAGTGTATAGCGCCAATACGAGCACAAGCTAACATGGCATACACAGCCTCAGGTATCATCGGCATATAAATACAAACACGATCGCCCTTTTTAACTCCAAACGATTTTAATGTATTTGCTACTTTACAAACCTCATCGTGCAACTCCTGAAACGTAATGGCGCGAGCTGTATCATTTAATCCATTAGGTTCAAAGTAATACGCTACCTCGTTCGCTTTAGTTGCCAAATGTCTATCAATACAATTTTCAGTAATATTAAACTTGCCATTTACAAACCACTTAATATCAGGTTTTATAAAATCCCACTCTAGTGTTTTTGTCCATTTTTGTTTCCAAGTAAATTCCTCAGCAATTTCACTCCAAAAGACTTCAGGGTTATCTACCGATTTTTTATATTCTGTTTGATAGTGTTCGAATGATGTAATTTGCATAAATCTGAATTTTATACTCTAATTAACGAAAAAGTTTACCTAAAAGCAATACAGATCTCATTTAATCTTATTTAGAATTAATTTAAATACGATTCAATGACAATTCAATGACACGCGAAAGCCTTTGTTTACCGAACTTTACAGCACTAGTGAATTCCTTTAAAATTATATCTCTTACTCACAAATTAGCTCCGCTCGAGTTAATTGGTAAGTTGCATTTAGATGAAAAACATCAGTTAGAAAATTTACCATCTATAAAAATAAAATTACAATTAACTGAACTATTATTTTTAAGTACCTGTAATCGAGTTGAATTAATTTTATGCGCTAAACAAGAAATTAATCAACAGTTTTTACAAGAATTATTTATTGCCATTAATCCAAATTTAACGGATACAGATTTAGTTGAGTTGTTTTCTAAAATCACTATTTATTCAGATGTTGAGGCAATTGAGCATTTGTTTAATGTTTCAGCATCATTAGATTCATTAGTAGTTGGAGAACGCGAAATTATAACACAGGTTCGTAAAGCCTACGAGTTTTGTAACGATTTAGGAGTAACTGGCGATACCATACGGTTAGTTATTAAACAAACCATAGAAACTGCTAAACAAGTTTATACGGATACTGATATTGCAAAAAATCCAGTATCGGTAGTATCATTAGCTTATCGTCAGTTAAGAAGTTTAGGAATAAAAAATAATGCGCGTATAGTATTTATTGGTGCTGGCGAAACTAATACGAATATGGCGCAATATTTAAAAAAACATCAATACGCTAATTTCACGGTGTTTAATCGTACGCATACCAAAGCACAAGCTTTAGCAAAGAGTTTAAATGGGGATGCTTTTGAATTATCATACTTACAAAATTTTAAACAAGGTTTTGATGTTTTAATTACTTGTACCTCATCACAAGAACCAATAATTACTAGTGAATTATACAAACACTTAGTTGGTGATGATACAAATAAAAAAGTAATTATTGATTTAGCTATTCCTGCTGATACAGATAAATTAGTGATTGAACAAAACGATTTATTTTATATTGATGTAGAATCATTAAAGCTGCAAGCCGCAGATAATTTATTAAAGCGTGAGGCAGAAATAGATGCTTGCAAAAAAATAATTGCTGATAAAGTAGAAACTTTTAAACAGTTATTTCAAGAGCGTAAAATTGAATTAGCCTTTGGCGAAATTCCCAAACAAATAAAAACGATAAAGGAAACTGCCATTAACGAAGTGTTTGCTAAAGAGCTGAATATGCTTGATGGACAAAGCAAAGAGGTGCTTGAAAAAGTGCTATGTTATATGGAAAAAAAATACAACGCCTTAGCTATTAAAACAGCTAAAAAAGTTTTTTTAGAAGACAATAATTAATAGCCTTTTACTCTTCGAGTTTACCAAATTTACCAGAATTAAACTCCTCAAATGCTTCTATTAATTCTGCACGTGTATTCATTACAAAAGGCCCGTGAGCTGCAATAGGTTCAAATATTGGCTCGCCACTTAAAACTAATACGATACTATTTTCAGATGCTTCAATCGTAAAATTTTCGCCATCGTTTTTAAATAACACCAAATTATCTGTACTCACTTTGGTTGAACCATTTACAATAATACTTCCTTCAATTACTAAAGCACACGTATTGTAATGCGAAGGCAAGGTAAATTCTTGTTGCCCAGCTTTATTAAGCTTTACATTATACATATGAATTGGTGTAAAGGTAAATGCGGTTCCTTTCACATCCTTAAAATTTCCGGCAATAACTTCTATTACACCACTATTATCATCTAATACATATTTATTAATCTCCTTATTTTCTATGCCCTGGTACTTAGGTTCAGATAGTTTAAATTTTGCTGGCAGGTTAACCCACAACTGCACCATTTGAAATTCGCCGCCAGTTTTACTAAAACTTTCTTCGTGATATTCTTTATGAAGTAAGCCAGATGCAGCAGTCATCCATTGCACATCACCTTCCTTAATAACCCCATGATTGCCATAACTATCGCCATGTGCAACTTTACCCTTATAGGCAATCGTAACCGTTTCAAAACCTTTGTGTGGATGTACGCCAACGCCTTTTGGTTTTTCACTTGGAGGAAACACGAACTTGGAATTGTAATCCAACATCAAAAACGGACTCATACGTTCCATACTTAATTGTGGTACACCTGGTATAAAATTATGAACTCTAAACCCATCGCCAACAAAATGATGGCCGGGAGGAGAAACGACTACTTCGATTGATTTAACTGACATCGTGTATTTATTTTAGCTGAATAAAGTTACGTAAAATTTTTAGTCCTATTTTAATTTTATTACTTTAACCTTTTATAATTAAAATGGAAATTACATTAACTCACGCCCTGCAATCAGATTTAATAAAAATTGTAAGTACATACAATTCAACTGTTTCATCTCGTTTGGTTACAGCCGATTTAGAACCAGTATCTGTTGAAAGTAAGCAGCATTGGTTTGATGCGCACTCCCCAAGTCGTCGTCCATTATGGATAATAGAAGTTGATGACACCTATGTTGGCTGGATGAGTTTTAATTCGTTTTATGGCCGACCAGCATATGATGGTACTGTAGAAGTAAGTATTTATTTAGAGGAAAGCGCTCGAGGCAAAGGCCTAGGTAAAATCTGTTTAGAAAAAGCATTTGATGCTTGTGCAGAATTAAACGTTAAAACATTGTTAGGATTTATATTCGATCATAACGAGCCTAGCTTAAAATTGTTTTATACTATGGGCTTCGAAAAATGGGCTCATTTACCCAAAATAGCCAATATGATTGATGCTGAAAGAGGTTTAATTATACTTGGAAAACGATTGAGTAATTAATAAAAATCAATCAACAATTATTTCTATTTTTATACCTCAAATTTTATTATGAGTTCAAATTTTATACACGAATTACAGTGGCGTGGTATGCTACACGATATGATGCCGGGCACCGAAGAATTATTAGCCAAAGGTTGCACAACCGGTTACATCGGTTTTGATCCAACGGCAGATAGTTTACATGTAGGTAGCTTGGCGCAAATAATGACTTTGGTTCGTTTTCAATTAGCGGGACATAAACCTTTAGCTTTGGTTGGTGGTGCAACTGGTATGGTAGGTGATCCGAGTGGAAAATCAGCTGAAAGAAATTTACTAGACTCAAATACACTTAACAAAAACATTGAAGGCATTAAAAATCAGTTAAGTAAGTTTTTAAACTTTGATTGTGGCGCTAATAGTGCTGAATTAGTTAATAATTATGATTGGTTTAAAAATTATTCGTTTTTAGATTTTATTCGTGATGCGGGAAAACACATTACGGTAAATTATATGATGGCTAAAGATTCGGTGAAAAACCGCATTAATGGCGATACTGGGATGAGCTTTACGGAATTTAGTTACCAACTGATACAAGGTTACGATTTTTACCATTTATGGAAAGAAAAAAGTTGCATGCTACAAATGGGTGGTAGCGACCAATGGGGAAATATAACAACTGGAACAGAGTTTATTCGCCGTAAGGCCAGTGGCGAAGCTTTTGCATTAACTACTCAACTCATAAAAAAATCAGACGGCACAAAGTTCGGAAAATCAGAAAGTGGTAATATTTGGTTAGATAAAACAAAAACATCTCCTTATAAATTTTATCAGTTTTGGTTAAATGTAAGTGATGAGGATGCTAAATCTTACATCCGTATTTTCACATTGTTAACTCAAACTGAAATTGAAGAAATAGAAGTAAAACAAAATGCGGCACCGCATGAGCGTCATTTACAAAAAGCCTTGGCTAAAGATGTAACTACACGCGTGCACTCTGAAGCTGATTATTTACAAGCGGTTGAAACAACTGAGTTTTTATTCAAATCAAAAGCCGAGGATTTTTTAAATTTAAATGCTGTTTCTTTCGAGAAATTACTAGGTGGTATTGATACTTTTGAAGTAAACAAAACTGAGTTAACCGCTGGTGTATCGTTAATAGATTTATTGGTTTCAAAAACGACTATTTTCCCAAGTAATAATGAAGGTCGTAAAATGATTACTGGAAACGCTGTAAGTTTAAATAAAAATAAAACAACTGATGCGGCAGTAATGATTGACACTTCGAAATTTATTGCAGATAAATACCTCTTAATAAGTAAAGGGAAAAAAGAAAATTATTTAATTACGTTAGTTTAATCAAAGTTATGTCTCATCGAGTTTAGTCGAGACATTATCTTATATTCTCGACTACGTTTTAATAGACAAAAAAGCAACATGATAAAAGATATTGTATTTCCAGAAGTAGAAGACATAGCCATTGCTATTGCACAGGATATTGAAGGGCTTGATGAATACTATGCCTATTTAATTAATTTAAAGTTTGTTGATATTAAAAATATTTTAGTGGTATCTACAGGCTATGGTATCATTGACGATAAACATGTTAAAACAAGCACGATGCGTAACTTTTTTGAAGAAGTGAAGCAACACGATTACGTGAAAATTGAACCTATACAAAAAGAAGTGTTTGGTATTAGTAACGAATACTGGATTAGTTTTACTGTTAATGATCAGCTATTTGATAAAAAATTTGTGTTTTTACCTGAAACTATCATTGATTCAAATTTAACGCAAGTGCCAATTATCAATAAGCGTGGCGTATTTATTAAATAATATTTAAAATAACATCAAGAGTTTTTTTAAAGATATAATAAATTACATTTACAAAAATATAAATTATGAAAGGTAGATTTTACTGGTGGGATGAATGGATGGAACGTAAAAATAAATACGCAGTTTCAACCGAAAAACAATTAGATGCAGATAAATTTAATGCCATTTGCGCTGGAACAGGATTGCCAAACATACATCAGCGTTCAACATTTAAATTTAAAGATGTAGCAGATGGAGCATCGCGTTTTGTTGGTAATTCCCCTACAGGAGAAAAGCCTTTTGCTCGAATTTATACTCGTCTAGGAAATCCTAATACAGAGTATTTAGAAAAAGTATTATTTCAACTAGAGTGCCAACACATAATTGATAATGCATTAAAACACGATGAAAAAACACCAACCATTGCATCCTTAGTGTTTGCATCTGGTATGGCAGCTATATCAACCATTGTAATGGGCTTTGTAAAAGCTGGCGATGGAATTATTGTCGGAAATGTATATGGCTGTACCGATTCATTGATGCGTTTTTTACAAAAGCGTTTTGGAATAGATGTGTATTTTGTTGATGCTACAAATCCAGATAATATCAGAACTACATTAGAGGCTCATCCACACGTATGTGCTGTATTAATTGAAACGCCTGATAATCCTACACTTCAATTATGTGATATTGAAGCAATATCTAAACACACAGAAGCTCATGAAGCCATGTTAATAGTTGATAACACTTTTTGCTCACCCTATTTACAACAACCATTTCGTTTAGGGGCAGATGTTGTTATTCATTCGTTAACAAAATATGTTAGTGGGCATTCTACATCTATTGCAGGTGCGGCCATTGGTCCATTCGAATATTTTAGCAAAGAAGTTTATCCGGTTTATAAAGATTTTGGGCCAACACCATCGCCTTTTGATAGTTGGTTAAATAGTTTAACGATACAAGAAATGGGTGTTCGTATGGAACACCAATGCAAAACAGCCCTAAGAGTTGCAGAGTTTTTAGAACAACATCCCAAAATTGAAAAAGTGTGGTACCCTGGTTTACCTAGCCATCCTCATTATGAAATATGTAAAAAACAAATGCGTAATGGCGGAGGCATGATTTCCTTTGAAGTTAAAGGTGGATTTGACGCAGGCGTAAAATTAATGAACTATTTTGCTCGCCCTGATACACCAATGGAATTAGCAGTAAGCTTAGGTTCTGTAATTAGTTATATTGAACATCCAGCAAGCATGACTCACTCTGTTATACCAGAAGAAGACAGATGTATAAGAGGTATTACAAATTCTTTAGTACGATTATCGATTGGCGTAGAAGGCTTTACTATTTTAAGGGATGCATTAAATGCTGGATTAGAATTATAAGTAATCATTAAATGCACTATTACAATGCGTTTTCGGAATCCGGAGGCGCATTTGTTTTTAGTGCTAACCAAATAAACATAAAAAAATACAGTGCGAAAAAAGTAACGCCTGCTTGAGTTCCCAATGTATCCTCGGTTGTAAAAGAAATAAGTGCAATTAGAAAGAATGGCCAAAATAAATTGTGTAATTGTTTTCGAAAAAACACTACTGGATAAAACAAGTACACTAAAAAATACATAAAACCAAAAATTCCAAAAGCAACCATAATAGCTAAATATTGATTATGACTGCGTAAGTGCCAATCTTTGGTTAACTTGGATTTTGTTATTTCATAAGCCTTATCAAAACTTAATTGTGCATCACCTGTTCCAACACCAAACCACAAATTTTGATCAATAATAAATAACGATGTTTTCCAAAACTCTAAACGCATCGTTACTGTGTGACCTGATGGATTTTCATTACGTTTATATTTAGTGTACTCCCAAACCAAATCACTCCATCGTTTGGCGAAACCATTTTGGTTGGTGTATTTATAATTTGTAATTCCATTTTCGATGTTTAGAATATCTTCATTCGTAAGTAAACTAATGCCAAGTGAATCCTTTGTATAACCCTTACTAGCCAGATATCTCAAAGCGCAATACCTTATTTCAACTCCACTCGTAGTTACTTTATCAAATGAATGTTTACTTCTCTTATTCCATTCGTTATTTAGCTCTTGGTAATTAATATTAATACCTATCAAGTTTCCGTTTTCTGCTAAACCGTAAATGGTATCTTGTAAATAACTTCTGCCGTTAGCATTAATGCTTAATAATTTATTAGCAGAATTTCCTTTTTGTTCATCAAACATCATCAAACTTGTTTTTGCTATAAACAATAAACTTATGATACCGATTAGTAAAACGCCAGATAAAATGACGGCAATAAACCGCGATAACTTTTTAAAAAACAACACGACACTTAGCACACAACTTACAATTAGCAGTATAACAAATCCTGTAGCCATTTGCATTTCAAACATAAAACACAATAACCAACAAATGCTTCCTAATAAAATTAATTTATATATAGTTTTTATGCCGCTCATTACATAATACATCATTGCTATAATAGCAAAAGCAATGTATAACGAAAACCGAATGTGTGACATAAATACAGAGGCTTGACGAACATCTACTATTACCTTTTTAGTATAACCGAGATAAACAATAAAACAACAGACAGAACTAACAACCACACTTAAAAAGAAAAACTTAAACAACCATTTAAATTCTTTTTCTGATAAGACTTGTGTTGTAAATAAAACAATCGGCAAAGCAAACAAAGGCATCTTGATTCGCAAATCATTTAACCCGGAATTGATATCCGTGGTATAAACCATACCCAATAAATGCATTGCATAAAACCCAAGTGCTATCCAAAAAAATTTATTGTGCTTAACCTGTAGCCATTTATTATAAAAGTTCTTTTCTAAGAGCCAGTTAGCTCCTAAAATAATCTGCGGAATACTTGTTGGCACAGCACCAAACATCGATCCCGAAACTAAAGCTATTAGTCCGAATAAAAATATATAACGATGCCAAATTAAAGGGAGCACAAGTTGATATTTGAAAGTCTTTTTGTATAACGAAATATGCAGCGAGTTATTGTTTCTATAAAATAAAAAAGCCTGTTATATTACTATAACAGGCTTTAATAATAACTAAAATTTACTTACTGATAACTACTTTTTTAGTAATAGCTTTATTATTATCTGATTGAATTAACATATAATACACGCCATTTGGCAAATTCGATAAATCAATTGCTTGATTTTCGGTAATACCTTTAATGTTTATGTTTGTTGCTACAGTTTGTCCAATCGCATTAACAACAGAGATATTTGTATTAGCATTAATAGACACATTGCTTAACGCTAAATTAAATAAACCTGATGATGGGTTCGGAGTAATGAACACATTAGGTAACGATGCTTCTAACTCACGTAAGCCAACAGTTGTAGAATAATTTACATTAATATTATCTAAATATAAATTATTACCCCAACCGCTACGTGATTCGAATTTTAAATAAATACCTGATTGTCCAGCGTAAGAAGCTAAGCTGATACTATCTCTGCGCCATTGCGTACCAACGGTTGGTGTAAAAGCTGCTGTGTTAACAGTTGTGATAGTTTGTAATTGAGTTCCACCTTTAGTGTAAATTCTTGACCAAGTTCCACCGCAATCTTTAGATACATATATGTTTAACGAATCAATATCTGCTGTGCTATATTTTTGATGAGAAACATCAAATTTTAATTTTAATGTAGTATTCGCTGTACTAAAGTCTAAATATGGCGTTCTTAATGCGTCCTTTTGTCCAGTAATATCTATTGAATTGGCATAATTGTTCATTTTCGCAATAGCAGTACTTCCCGCAGTTAAACCAGTTGTGTTTGCTAATCTCGACCAAGATGCTGTTGCATCTAAGGTATTTGTTTTTTGTAATGCCCATCCTGTTGGAGGGAAAGTAGCTGATTCAAAGCCTTCTGTAAATGGCAAGCCTGTACCCGCTGCTGCTGGCGCTGTAACTGTAAAGGTAGACGTTGCACTATTGTTTGTTGCATTTCCATCAACACCATTGTTTGGTGCAGATATAGAAGCAGAAAAAGTATGTGCAGCTGCAGATAATCCTGTGAAGCTATTTAATGGGACATTTATAGTAGCTAGTGACGCTAAAGAACCTGTCCAAGTATACGTTTGTGTAGCTCCACCATCCATATTATAACTAATAATAGCCGATGTTAAGGTTGTTTGACCCATGTTTTTTATTGTTACTGATGTAGTAACGCTATTTGTACAAGATGAATTACCATTAACTGGAGATACTACACCTAACATACTTGCATCTAAAGCAGACAATACAACTGGTACGCAACCATTAGAGCTGGCTAATACATTCCATGGTGCTGTATTTACAACAGCCTCCATACGTGCGACTTGTTGAGCTGTAAACATATACATACAAGCATCGTCTGTGTAATCCATATAATTCATCCACATTACACCATCTCCTCCTGTTGTACAAGCATCAGTTTGGACAGAACCAGCTGGGAAGCAACCATAATGCTCAGCGCCCTGGTTAGGCGTGTCACTGCATTGATCGCTACCTGCACAAGCAGCTTCATCTCCCCAAATGTGATATAAATTAAAGCAGTGTCCAAATTCATGAGTACCCGTTCTTCCTAAATCATAAGGGGCTTGAGCAGAACCACCACTTCCTGTATAATTATATTGTAAAACTAAACCCCATGTATTACTTAATGAAGCTGTTGGAAACTCTGCGTAACCTAAAATGCCGCCACCAATATTACAAACCCATATGTTTACATATTTAGTTACATCCCATGCATCAACACCACCAGTTGAATTATGTTTCACATTATCGCTTGTTCCAAAAGAAGCTACAGTAGTTGATTTGTAATCAACACCAGTTGTTGGGTTTCCGCTTGGATCGCGTTGCGCCATACAAAAACGAATATTAGCTCCTGCTTGTGCTGCTAGAAAAGATGGTTGAGTTACCTTACTAGCATCTGCATTTAATTTTGCAAAATCGTCATTTAATACTTGAACTTGAGAAACTGCCTGCGCTAAAGAAATACTTTGTGTTGCATTGGCATATACCACATGCACAACAACAGGGACAGTAACTGTTGCAACTGCAGTTTTACTTACCGCTTTATTTTTTATATACTGATCAATTACTTTATCGTATTGAATTAAATCAGCTTCATAATTTTTACGAGTTTGTTTTAAATACTCATGGTGCTGCATAGTACCGCAAACACGTTTAGTTACCTGTGCATTTATTCCTGTAATTAAAACAAGGCATGCTGATATGGTTAGTAATGTTTTTTTCATGTTAACTTTTTATAGGTTAATTTTTGCTTTATAAATATATCGAATTTTTCTGAAAACTAAAACAACTTAGGCTCCATTTACTTAAACTACAAAAAATATTCAGTTTTGCTTATACTTAAAGTTTACTCTATATTTGAAAATACACGTTTTACAACGCATCATCTTATTTAAAATTTAACAGAATTATGATAAACTACTCCTACACCGTTACCGATCGATTTATGCGTTATGCAAAAATTGATACGCAATCTGATCCAACATCGTTAACTTGCCCTAGCACTTTAAAGCAAAAGAATTTAGGAAACTTATTAGTAAAGGAGCTTTTAGAAATGGGGATTAAAGATGCTGAAATAGATGAATTTGGTTATGTGTATGCAACAATACCTGCAAACACTACTAAAAAAGTGCCAGTAATTTGTTTTTGTTCACACATGGATACGTCTCCAGATTGTAGTGGTGAAAATGTAAATCCTATTATTCATAAAAATTATCATGGACAAGATATTGTATTGCCAAACGATGCAGCACAAATCATTAAGTTAATTGAACATCCTGCTTTACAAGCACAATTAGGTAATGATATTATTACTACAGATGGAACTACGTTGCTTGGTGCTGATAACAAAGCTGGTGTTGCTGAAATTATGGATGCTGCTAATTATTTAATGCAACACCCCGAAATAAAACACGGTGCTATTCGTATTTTATTTACACCTGATGAAGAAATTGGACGTGGTGCCGATAAAGTAAACATTCAAAAATTAGACGCTGAGTATGGCTACACAATGGATGGTGAAACAGTTGGGCATATTGAAAATGAAACCTTTAGTGCTGATGGAGTAACCATTACAATACATGGTTTGCCTACGCACCCAGGTTTTGCGAAAAATAAAATGCAACATGCTATAAAAATTGCAGCAGACATCGTAAGTCGTATTCCTAAAAACAAAACACCTGAAGCTACAGAGAAAAAAGAACCATTCATGCATCCTGTTGCAATTAATGGTGGCCTAGAACAAGTAGAATTAAAATTTATTATTCGTGCTTTTGATACACCAACTTTAAAATTATTAGAAGACGAATTATTACAAATAACAAAAAGTGTTTTTGAAAATTACAACAAGTGTACATTTGATTTTAAAGTAACTGAACAATATCGAAACATGAAGGATGTATTAGATACTTGTTATCATGTGGTTGAATATGCTTTAGAGGCAATTAAGCGAACTGGTGTTAGTCCAGTTTTATCTAGCATTAGAGGCGGAACAGATGGTTCACGTTTATCATTTATGGGGCTGCCGTGTCCTAATATTTATGCAGGCGAACATGCTTTCCATAGTAAACAAGAATGGGTAAGTGTGCAGGATATGCAACTGGCAACACAAACTATTGTAAACTTAGCACAAATTTGGGAAGAGCATACTCCATCGAATTAGTTATTATTTAAAAAGAAATGAAAGCAGTAGTATATACAAAATATGGCCCACCAGAAGTTGCTAAACTTATTGATATAACCAAACCAAATCCAAAACATTACGAGGTATTAATTAAAGTATATGCGAGTACGGTAAACCGCACAGACTCTGGATTTCGAAGTGCTGAATATTTTGTTTCACGATTTTGGAGTGGACTTTTAAAACCAACTCACCCCGTATTAGGTTGTGAATTTGCTGGCGTTATCGAGGAAATTGGAAAAGATGTAACCACATCGAAAATTGGCGACAAGGTCTTTGGCTATAATGATAAAACGTTTGGTGGACACAGTGAATATTTAACCATTGCAGAAAATGATGCATTTACTGTTTTACCAAATAATTTAAATTTTGATGAAGCTGCGCCAATTACCGAGGGCGCACATTATGCTTTAAATAACATCAGAGCATCAAACATACAACCTGGGCAAAATGCTTTAGTTTATGGAGCAACAGGAGCTATTGGTTCAGCTGCTGTTCAATTGTTAAAATACTTTGGTGCAAATGTAACAGCAGTGTGTAATACAAAAAATGTAGGCCTTGTAAAATCACTTGGAGCTGATGTTATATTTGATTATCAAACTCAGGATTTTACAAAAACTACAACAACCTTTGATTTTATATTTGATGCCGTTGGTAAAAGTTCATTTGGAACCTGTAAACCATTACTCAATAAAAAAGGAATTTATATTTCTACTGAATTAGGCAAAAATGCTGAAAATATTTTCTTTGCATTATTTACTCCACTTTTTGGTAGTAAAAAAGTTCTGTTTCCTATTCCAACAATTAATAAAGCTGATGTTATTTTCCTTAAAGAGTTAATCGAAAAAGGAGCGTACAAACCTGTAATTGATCGTTACTATAAACTAGAACAAATAATTGAAGCATATAAGTATGTTGAATCTGGACAAAAAACCGGAAACGTTGTCATAAAAATTATTGACTAATAATATACAATAATCGCCGTATTAAAAACAACTGATATGACTAACATTTTATTTCAATCCATTGATTGGAGCACTGTAGAAAAAACAGAACATAAAGGAGATACAGGAGTTGCCTATTGGCAAACTTTGCAGTTTGATACTTTGCGAATGCGTATTGTAGAGTATTCTGAAAATTACTTAGCCGACCATTGGTGCCAAAAAGGACATATCGTACATTGTTTGGAAGGAGAATTTGAGAGTGAACTAGAGACTGGTGAAAAAATTACTTTAACAAAAGGGATGACGTATATAGTATCTGATAATTTAAGTTCCCATCGTTCCATTACTAAAGAAAAAGTAAAACTTTTAATTATAGATGGAGATTTTTTGAAAAATAAATAATTTATATATTCTATAAAATCACAAAACTAACTAATAAAAAAAGTGGTTGCCCTAACAGGACAACCACTTTTTATTTTAATGAATTACTTGTTTATTTACCAGCAGGGCTTTTGAAAAAATCAATCGCTGCTTTGTTAGTTGGATCTAATTCCTTAACAGCATTAAAATTCTCTTTAGCTTTTGCTAAATCTTTTTCTTTGCTAAATGCGGCGTGCGATCCTAAATAAGAGTATGCCTCAATCATATTTGTTTTATAAATAGGCTTCTCTTCAGGTTTAACAATTGATAATGCTTTTTCGTAATGTGATTTTGCCAATGCTTTTTCATCTTTAGGATCAAGTTGTGTATTTACACGGCCTCTCCAAAAATATCCCATTGGATATGTTGAATCCAATTTACATAACTTAGAAAAACAAGTATCTGAATTTACAAATAA
>JAYSTR010000238.1:0-16487 GCA_043719555.1 Bacteroidota bacterium
TTACCCATTGGCATTGCTGGAGCATCTTCTTTTTTCTCTGCTAATACGCAATCAGTCGTTAACAACATAGCTGCTACTGAAGCTGCGTTTTCTAAAGCTACACGACTTACTTTAGTAGGATCAATTACACCTGCTTTTAATAAGTTTTCGTATTTCTCAGTACGAGCATTAAAGCCGTAATCATCTTTTCCTTCTTTTACTTTTTGTACAACGATAGATCCTTCGATTCCGCAGTTAGCACAAATTTGACGTAAAGGCTCTTCGATAGCGCGACGTACAATTTGAATACCAGTATTCTCATCTTCGTTAGATCCTTTTAATTTATCTAAAGAAGCAATTGCACGAATGTAAGCTACGCCACCACCCGGTACTATACCTTCTTCAACTGCTGCACGAGTAGCTGCTAAAGCATCGTCCACACGGTCTTTCTTTTCTTTCATTTCAACTTCAGTAGCTGCACCAACGTAAAGAACTGCAACACCACCTGCTAATTTAGCTAAGCGCTCTTGTAATTTTTCTTTATCGTAATCAGACGTTGTTGACTCGATTTGAGCTTTAATTTGATTAACACGCGCTGTGATATCTGCTTTTTTACCAGCACCACCAACGATTGTTGTATTATCTTTATCAACCGTCACTTTTTCAGCTTTACCTAAAAACGTTAAGTCAGCATTTTCTAATAAGAAACCTCTGTCTTCTGCAATAAAAATACCACCAGTTAAAATGGCTAAATCTTCTAACATCGCTTTTCTTCTATCACCAAAACCTGGAGCTTTAACTGCACAGATTTTTAAGTTAGAACGTAAACGGTTTACAACTAATGTTTGTAATGCTTCGCCATCAATATCTTCAGCAATAATTAAAATTGGTTTACCTGTTTGTACTGCTTTTTCTAATACAGGTAATAATTCTTTCATTGTAGAAATCTTCTTCTCATAAATTAAGATTAATGGGCTATCTAAAACAGCTTCCATTTTATCTACATCCGTAATAAAATAAGGAGAAATATAACCTCTATCAAACTCCATACCTTCAACAACCTCAACCGTTGTATCAGTACCTTTAGCTTCTTCAACCGTGATAACACCTTCTTTTTTTACTTTAGCCATAGCCTCAGCAATTAATTTACCAATAGTGCTATCGTTGTTTGCAGAAATCGTTGCAACTTGTTCAATTTTTTTATTGTCGTTACCAACGTTTTGCGATTGTTTTTTTAAATCAGCTACTACTACTTCAACTGCTTTATCAATACCACGTTTCAAATCCATAGGATTTGCACCTGCAGCCACATTTTTTAAACCACCAGTTACAATTGCTTGTGCTAATACAGTAGCCGTTGTTGTTCCATCACCAGCTGCATCAGCCGTTTTAGAAGCAACTTCTTTTAATAACTGCGCACCCATATTTTCAACTGGGTTAGATAATTCGATTTCTTTAGCTACCGTAACACCATCTTTAGTAATTGCTGGTGAACCAAATTTTTTGTCGATAATTACGTTACGTCCCTTTGGACCTAAAGTTACTTTTACTGCATTTGCTAATGCATCAACTCCGCGTTTTAAAGCATCGCGAGCTTCAATGTTAAATGTTATATCTTTTGCCATTTTTTTAAGGTTTAAAGCCCCTACTAACTTCCCTGAAGGGGAGGAATTTGGAGCTGATTATATATTTATGTTTTTTATTAGTTGAATATTTTGCGCCGTTACTCTCCTCCCCTTCGGGGAGGCTGGGAGGGGCATTTAAATAATTGCGTAAATATCGCTTTCACGCATAATTAATAAATCTTTGCCATCTACCTGAATTTCGGTCCCAGCATATTTACCATATAAAACGGTATCACCAACTTTTACTGTCATTGGTTCATCTGGTTTACCATTACCTACTGCTAATACTTTACCTTTCATTGGTTTTTCTTTAGCTGTATCGGGGATAATTAATCCTCCTGCTGTTTTTGTTTCTGCTGGAGCTGCCTCAACCAATACTCTATCAGCTAAGGGTTTTACGCTAACACTTGTGCTTGTTTTTGCCATAATTATGTGATTTTTATAAGTTAATTTTTACGGTTGCTTATAGGCTAAAAATGTGCCAAGGGCTTATTTTAGCTTAAGCGCGACAATATTACAGTTTTTAACTGATTATCAATAAAAAAATGTCAGTTTGTGTAGTACAAATGACATTTTTAGAGTTTTTGTTCAAACTCCACTGGCGATACAAGAAAACAAAATAATGAGTTATTTAATTAAAAACATTCACTGAATTAGGAAGCATTAATAAAAACGGCAAAGATTGTGAATAATCCAGTTCAGAATACTCCAGTCCTAATAATCGAATATTTTTATAATATGTTTGATGATTTTGGTAGTAGTTTTTTTCGCTTTGAATAAACCAAGCCTTATCTCCGAGCTTTTGTGCAAGAAACCACTTTTCTATTAAACGTGCGCTTCTGCCATTTCCATCATTCCAAGGGTGTATTTTTACAAATACAAGATGAATCATTGCAGCATAATAAAAAGTCTCTTCAATAGTTAAAGTTAACTTTAATAATACTTCAATATCACTATAAAATTTTGCCATTTCATTCGGAACCTCAAAAGGTGTGGCTGCAACGTATTCTATTTTTCCATCAGGAGTAGAAACATACATGTTTTGAGTTCGAACTTTACCTTGACTATGAATTGCTACAATATGTTTACTTAATAATTTATGTACTTCAGAAATATTTTCCTCATTTAAATCATTTTCTTTTGCGAATGTATAAGCGCTATATAAATCATCTATTTTTTTAGTATAATCAGGTAAAAACTCAATCCCGAATTTTTTATGTTTGATATAACTATCTAGTTCAATATCCTCTCCTTCTATTTTGCTTGAATAAACAGATGACACAGATACATAAAAACTAAAAGATTTTGTTGAGATTTCCGCATCTCTTAATTTTTCAAAATTTTCAAATAAAGTATCAGGAACATTTTTTTTAAAATCTTCTAGCAAAGCTTTTGATATTATTTGTAATTCGGAACTCATATATGTAGGGCTGATTGTAAATATACGAAATCAAATTAATTTTGGAATGACTCATAAAGAACAAGAAAAACACTCCGACGTTACATAAAAAACACAATCGCATAACACAATAATAATTTTAAGAATATTCGACAGATACCTATCTCACTTACAGCGCTTCATCTCCGCGCGAGCAGGACCAATAAATCATATTTTCATTTATTGCAACTTCATTAAATGCCAATTTTCTTAATAAATTAATTGACGAAGAATTATCACTTAAACAGTTAGCGGTTATTTCCATAATAAAATCAAATGTTAATGCCCAATTTACAAGTTCCCTTGCCGCTTCTTCGGCATAGCCTTTTCTTCTTTCTTCAGCTATAATACCATAACCCAAATCTACCTTTCTAAACTCCATATTATATCCCTTAAAACCAACGTCTCCAATTATTTCTTGTGTGTCTTTTTTAATAATAAGCCAAGACTCAAACCCTGTAGTATAATTATTTTTTAATAAATTTATTATTATTCGGGGAATGGTATCCATCACATCTTCATCTGGCCAGCTCTTACCTTTTATAAACCCTTTATTAAATAATACATCATAATTTTTTAATAAAATGTTTTCGCAAATTTCTATTGTATACGGAAAAAGAATTAACCTCTCCGTTTCTAATTGCTGGATTTTAAGTTCTGCTGTTTTCAAAAACATTGTTTTTATTAGTCTGCACGCATTACTGATAGGTGTTGTTACAAGTTGGCCATTGCACTTAGTTGCAGCTAGCTTTCTACGTCTAGCTGTCTAAACAACGATTGAAAAAGGTCGAGTGCTTGAAGTTTTTGCTCTAATTCTATCGAAGTTTGAATTTTGATATGTGTCATATCTTTTCCTTCTTCTTTATCAAACGCAAGTCTAAGCATAATACTATATTTTTCACCATCGAATTTATAGTCAAACCAATTATTCTTTTCGTCACACGTGTCTACTAGTCCAATACTAATTGCGTCTAGGTCGGATTGAGTTAACTCATACTTTGCTAGTTCGGATAACATTGCCAAAACACCATTTAGTTTAGGCGTCCAAAGCCAAAATTGATATGTAGTAATATTGTTGTCCACTTTAAATTTATCTTTTTACTTTTCTGCCTTTGTTATCATTTTAGTTGACTTTTATACGTTAACTTATTTCAGGACGAGACATGCTGTAGCGGCTGCCTTTCTTTCTGTTTAGTTGTTGTTAATATACTTTGATGCCATAATTCTTTAGTTCCTTTTGCAGGACGTCATCGAGGTTCAATATGTCTTTACTATGTAACTGTATTAATGGGATGTCGTTCTTTTTGTAGAATTCGATTTTCTTTCTTTTTCGCTCATTATATTTTTCATCACCATCCATGCCCCAAAACTCGATATATACTTTGCCCGCAGGTAAATAAAAATCCGATAAGACTTCTTCTTCTCCAACAAATATTTTTCTTTCGTATGCATGAGCCAAACCATATTGATAAAGTAAATTATCTATTGCCATTTCGGATATTGAACGCACATAATGACCATCAAGAGTTCTATGTTTTGCTTCCCACTTTTCGCTGTAATCTTGTACAGCTTCATTTTTGGTTGTCGGTTGAATAATGTCCGTAACTGGTTTTTGAACCTCTTTTTCAATAGTAGTTGGATGAAAGATTTCTTGTAAACTTTTGTTCTGTAAAATTGCCTCAGGCCATTTTACATAGGTGTCGCCTCTTGTTTCCTCTTCATACTGTCTACCGCCAATTGTGGTACCAAGTTTTGTAATTGCCCAACCTGAAATTGTTTTACTAATCCATCCAAGTTCAGAAAAAATTAAGTTCATTCTTTGGCCAGAAACATTAAAGTGATTGCCAATTGCCGTAGAGTTAATAATCTTTGTTTTGTCTGAAGACGGACCGTACTTACTTGCGTTCTCTATACGTTTTTTGTAATTGGAAACACCTGTCTCAAGTTGCTCTTTTAACTCCTGTATGTCCCAATCGCAGTTTTTTATTTTAGACATTTTTTCAATGATGACATTACTATTGATTATGATGTCAATTAATTGTGGCTCAGTGATAATTAAGTTTTTGTCGTATAGCTTAGAGATTTCTTTATTCAAAAGTCCTTTACCTTCAAAGTCTTTGTCAAAGGATATTGTTTTTTTCCTTTTGTCAATGAGGTCAGCATTTTTAGTTAGAATATCTTTTATCATATATGTCTTATTTAATTTAGTTTTGTCAAGGTTGCCGCTAACTTACTTATAGTACTTGTTTTTTAATCCTTATTAAGTAATTATTACCTGCTAAGGATGTTTTTAGTTCTTATTAAATTCAAATGTATTCAATTATTATAATGTATCAAAAGGCGATATTACATTTCGGTAGTTGCAGTACTGTCGTGCCTATGGTTTATAAACTAGGTAACTCGGATAAGAGAACGTTACACCTTTACACAGTTAGTTGGACACTCTCTATCTCAATTATCCCACGCGCTCACTTATATATCGCGCAGGGAAAATGATTTTTCGCGTACGAAGATAGTCTTGTCGCGTGCGCAATTTCGTCGGTCGCGCACGAAAAATGGTTCGTCGCGTGCGCAAGTTCATTTTACCAACGCGAAAGATTGTCGGTCGCGCACGAAGTTTCAATTTGCGTGCGCGCATTGTGATTGGTCGCGTTGGCTTAGTGGTTTTTCGCGCGCGAAGTTTCGTTGGTCGCGTGCGAAAAATGAATGGTCGCGCGCGACGAACCGTTTTTCTCGCGCGAAAAATCATACTCCCTCAAGATAAATAGTTCTTTTTTATACGAAATGATAGTTCTCGCATCGCATCCTTTATCAAAACAACGTGCTTGTTTCTGTTTCCAATTGTTAAAATGGAGCTTTCTTTCAAAAAAAGTGTTTACCAATTGTAAACTCATATCCACCAGTTATCCACTCAAAGTTACCAGATATAAAGTATTTCTGCACTTAACAAAATTTAGGATTTGTTAAAAGTAATTTGTGGCACAAGCATTGATTTTAGTAGGGTACAGGTGATAACCGAAAAGTTTAACCAGAACTAAAAACTCATCACTCAAAATTTATAACTAAAGTAATGCCACCTAAAATATAAACCTTGCGTTTGATAGTAACACTGAAAAACAGCAAGCGTGTTTACAAACAAAATTAGTTACACGACATCCAAACAATTTTGACGGAAAAAAACATAACAATAAAAAAATAGAAATAATGACAACTTCAAAATTTATCCCAAGCACCGATACCGAAAAAAATGTATGGTTAAATAACTTTGGTTTAAAATTACCAACCCACGCAACAACTTTAGGCATTACACCTGCTGAGGTTGCTCTTATCCAAAAGGATGTGGTGTTTTATCAATACATCATTAACCTACAAGAAACCCATAAACAAACACTCCTTAACATTACAGCCTACAAAGGTTTGTTGAAACACGCTAACGGGCAACAACACCTTAGTGCAATTATACCAAGTATACCGGTGTTGCCTACGGCACCGCCAGCTGTTGCAGAGGGTGTGTTTGATAGGATATCGAAATTAGCCGTTCGTATTAAAGCGAGTGTAAACTATACCGATTCTATGGGGCAGGACTTAGGTATTATTGCGCCAACACAAACCATTAATGTAGCTACGATGCAACCCGATTTAAAAGTAATGTTAGATGCTGGTAGACCGCACATTAAATGCACCAAGGGTTATGCCGATGCCATCGATTTGTATGTGGATAGAAAAGACGGTGGTGGTTTTGTACTAATTGGTCGCTTGCTTAAACTCGATTACATCGATGTAGTAAGTTTACCTAACACCACAGCACTTGCAGAGTGGAGCTACAAAGCGATGTATGTGATTGGGAATGATAACGTAGGCCTGATGAGCCCTATAGTGAGCATCGTGGTTAAAAAAATATAGTACGTTAATTCTCTAATTAAAAAACGCCTAATGGGAAACCGTTAGGCGTTTTTGTTTTTGGGCTTCCGTCATTGCGAATGAAATGAAACAATCGCAAACATAGCATAAAACTCAATAGCTATCGGATGATGAGGTTTAATGAATGCAATGTGTGAGATTGCTTCGTCGTATCTCCTCGCAATGACGAAACAGGAAAATTAATTCACGCACACGTGAAAAATCACACACAGGTGGGCAGGTCGTCAAAACGGCGAGGTGGTGCGGAGGCAAATGCGAAGAAGCATCGTTTTGACTTGAATTTTTGATTCTTTTTCTTCCAAGGAAAAAGAATATTAAAAAAGAAAATATGTATTGAACGACGTTTTTTTATGTTGTCTATTTCTATTCCTTAAACAGTATACTCCCATCACCATAACTCAAAAATTTGAAATCATTACCTAAGGCATAATCATAAATTGTTTTCCAGTTATTGCCAGTAACGGCTGCAACTATCAATAGTAGAGTTGAATTTGGTTGATGAAAGTTGGTAACAAGCGCATCGGCAATTTTTAAATTGTAGCTCGAAATAATAATGATTTGAGTTTTGCAAACTAACCGTTGCGTGTTGTGTTGTTTCATCCACATCACTAATGCCGTAAGCGCATCTACTGAACTCAAATTCGTTTCTAATTGATAAGGATCCCATTGTTTTATTTCTAAATCTTTGGCTGTGGTCTGTATATTTTTACTTGCTTTCACTCCCATCCAATACAATGTTTCAAGGGTTCGGAGCGACGTTGTTCCAACGGCAATTATTTTTCCTTTATGGTTGCCTTCCGTTAATCGGCTCAACATATTTTCAATGGTTTCTATTGTAACATCAATCCACTCTGAGTGCATCTCATGGTCTTGCATAGCCTCACTTTTAACAGGCTTGAAGGTTCCTGCGCCTACGTGAAGGGTTACATAATCATTTGTTATTCCTTTTAACTGCAAAGCATCAAAAACCTGTTCTGTAAAATGCAAGCCTGCCGTTGGTGCTGCCACCGAACCTTTTTGTTTAGCATAAACGGTTTGATATCTATCCACATCAATTTTTTCGCTCTCTCTTTTAAGATATGGTGGAATGGGAATTTTACCTACTTGCTCCAAAATCTCTGCAAACGTTAACTCTTCGGGCTGCCAACAAAATTCTATAATAAACGCATCGCCTACTTTTTCTATTATTTCTGCGGCAATGGTAAATGTATCCGATTGAAGTGTAATAATTTTTTCTTTCCATTTCTTTACCCTGCCCACTAAGCATTTCCATCTGATGCTCTTATGCTGTGCCATTTGCAAAACTGGCTCTGCATTTTCTGAGGCTGGCTCTAAACAAAATATTTCAATTTTTCCTCCAGCAGCATCTTGAAAATGAAGTCTTGCATAAATAACTTTTGTGTTATTAAAAATAAGTAAAGAGTTTTCAGGAATATAGGTGTCAATATTCTTGTATGTATCTTCAGTAATATTCTCCGCACGATAAATTAATAACTTACTTGAATCCCTTTCTTTTAAGGGGTATTTGGCGATTTTAGTTTCCGGCAATTCGTAAGTGTAATCCTTAATTAAAACGATGGGTATTTCCTTATTATTCATTATTGCCGATTTCTAGTTTTGCTGCAAATTTATGGTTTTTGAAATAAAAAATGCCTTACGATTGTCGTAAGGCATTTTTTATTAATACTATTTTTACTTTTATTTAAAATTTTTACTTCCCAACTTTATCGCCATCATAAGCCCATTTTATCCAAATAGAGCCCCACGTAAAGCCACCACCAAAAGCAGATAAAATTAGGTTATCACCTTTTTTAAATTGTTTTTCGTAATCCCATAATAATAAGGGAATGGTACCAGCTGTTGTGTTACCATAACGCTCAATATTCATCAACATTTTATCTAAACTTAAACCCATACGGTTAGCTGTTGCTTCGCATATACGTTTGTTTGCTTGATGTGGTAATAACCAAGTAACATCATCTGAGGTTAACTTATTTTTAGCCATAATTTCGGCACTCACTTCAGCCATATTTACAACCGCATGTTTAAATACGGTTTGTCCTTCCTGATGCACATAGTGCATTTTTTTATCAACTGTTTCGTGAGTTGGTGGGTTTAAAGAACCACCACCTTCTTGAAATAAAAAGTTACGACCTGCACCATCACTTTTTAAAATAAAATCCTGCACACCACACTCATCTTCTGATGGCTCAAGCAATACTGCTCCACCACCATCACCAAATATAACACAGGTGGCACGGTCTTCGTAATTTAAAATAGCACTCATTTTATCAACGCCTGCTATAACAACTTTTTTATATTTACCAGTTTCAATAAATTGAGAACCCGTTGCTAAAGCAAATATGAACCCCGAACATGCCGCTGATAAATCATATCCCCAAGCATTTTTAGCTCCTATTTTATCGCAAATAATATTGGCCGTACTAGGGAAAATTAAATCGCCTGTAATAGTTCCAACAATTAATAGATCAATTTCATCAGCACCAATACCGCGTTTTTTCAACAACTCTTCGATTGCAATTACCATCATATCCGAACTTGCTTTAGTTGGATCTTTTAATACACGGCGTTCTTTAATTCCCGTACGAGAGGTTATCCATTCATCGTTGGTATCGACAATTTTTGCTAACTCATCGTTAGTCATTACAAAATCAGGAACGTGTCCGCCTACGGCTGTAATTGCAGCTTTTATCATTATTGAAATACGGTTTTAATTTTTTCGTTTAAGTTCGCGTCAACTATATCTTTACTTAATAGAATCATATTTTTAAATGCCAATGCACTTGAAATACCGTGACCAATTAATACATTCGAATTAATTCCTAAAATAGGTGTTCCACCATAAAGCTCATAATTAAAAGTATCAAAAAATTCATCGCTACGTTGGCGTTTTTTAATGATTGAATAAAATGCTTCAGCAGTTTTTAACAACACATTACCTGTAAATCCTTCGCAAACGATGACATCGGCTTTATCATCAAATACTTCTCTACCTTCAATGTTTCCAATAAAATTAAAGTCTTTACTATCTTTCATTAAGGCGTGTGCTGCTTGCGATAATAAATTTCCTTTTTCTGGTTCTTCGCCAATGTTTAATAAACCAACTTTAGGATTCTCTATTTTATAAACTTCTTTAGCATAAATAGATCCTAAAATTGCAAACTGATATAATACATCTGGCTTACAATCAGCGTTTGTGCCAACATCTAAAACAATACCAAAACTGCCATCTTCGCGAGGTAAAATAGCCGTAATGCATGGGCGAATAACACCTGGCACCGATTTAACTGAAAACATAGCACCTACTAGCATAGCACCTGTATTACCAGCACTTGCAAAGGATTGTATATCGCCCTCTTTTAATAATTTATACCCAACAGCAATCGTGCTATTTGGTTTTTGCGCTAATGCTTTTGTTGGGTGTTCGCCCATCTCAATAACATCAGTTGCGTGCACGTATTCAAATTTATTGGCATCTACTTTTTTTGCCTTAAAATACTTTTTAGCAGCATCGCTATCCCCTATCAAAACTAAGGTAACAGATGGCGGTAAACTTTCTAGCGCTAAAATGGCACCTTCTAAGCAGTTTGTTGGAGCAAAATCGCCCCCCAATATATCTAATCCTATCTTCATAATAATCGATTCAAAATCAATCTACTAAACAAATAATTTATCCTCTAAAAAACAATATAAGCTTGGCAAAGTTATTAACCTATAACTGATAGTTATTAGGGTATCTTTTATTTAACCTTAATTTATTGTTACAAAACCATATGAATTAGCTAAAATTGATTGTATTTTTACCCCATGACTATTAGTGAAATTGAACAAGAAATTATTGAAGAATTTGAATTATTTGGTGATGATTGGGAAAGTAAATACGAGCATTTAATTGAGTTGGGAAAGTCTTTGCCGAAAATAAAAGATGAGTACAAAACAGATGATCGCTTAATTAAAGGCTGTCAAAGCAAAGTTTGGTTGCATAGCGAAAAACAAGGCGAACAAATTGTATATACAGCCGATAGTGATGCCATTATTACAAAAGGAATGGTTGCCTTAATGGTACGTGTATTATCGCACCAAACACCCTCAGCTATTATAGCTAACGAATTACAGTTTATTAATAAAATTGGATTAACCGAACATCTATCGCCAACACGCGCTAATGGCCTAGTAAGTATGATAAAACAAATGAAATTAGATGCAATGGCTTTGAGCTAATTTCGGTCCCAAAAGTCATCTAAAATTAATTTTTGATTATAGTTGCAAAAACTATCAATTCTGTTATTTTTGTAGTGTATTAAATTAAATTTCCTATGGCTAAAGCAGCTGAAAAAAAAAGCAAGTTCACTAAAGAGCAATACTTAAAGTGGTACGAATCAATGTTATTGATGCGTAAATTTGAAGAGAAGACTGGACAGGTATATGTTCAACAAAAAATAAAAGGTTTTTGCCATTTATATATTGGGCAAGAAGCTATTGTTGCTGGTACTGTTAGTGCAACAAAAAAAGAAGATAAACACATCACTGCTTATCGTTGCCACGCACACGGTATTGGCTTAGGGATGCATCCAAAATATATTATGGCTGAAATGTATGCTAAAATTACTGGTTGCTGCAAAGGCAAAGGTGGTAGTATGCACATTTTTAGTAAAGAGCATAATTTTGTTGGCGGGCATGGTATTGTTGGTGGACAAATTCCATTAGGTGCCGGACTTGCTTTTGCAGATAAATATGCAGGCAATGATTACGTTTCTGTTTGCTCAATGGGCGATGGAGCTGTGCGTCAGGGTGCTTTACACGAAGCTTTTAATATGGCTATGACTTGGAAATTACCTGTAATTTTTATTGTAGAAAACAATATGTATGCTATGGGAACCTCTGTTGAGCGTACCAGTAACGTACATGATTTATGGAAATTAGGTTTAGCTTATGACATGCCAAGTAAACCAGTTGATGGTTTAACTGTTGAGGCAGTGCATGAGGCCATGGAAGAAGCTGTAGCCAGAGCGCGCAGAGGAGATGGCCCAACCTTTTTAGAAATGAAAACGTATCGTTACAAGGGCCACTCAATGAGTGATGCTCAAACATACAGAACAAAAGATGAAGTAAAAGAATACCAAACACAAGATCCTATTCAAAAAGTATTAGAAACTTTGATAGCAAATAAATGGATTGATGATGCAGGCATTGAAGCTGCAGAAGCAAGAGTAAAAGCATTAGTTGACGAATCTGTACAATTTGCTGAAGAAAGTCCATATCCAGAGGCAGAAGAGCTATACAAAGATGTGTATGCTGAACCTAATTACCCTTATATTCAAGAATAAGATATGGCAGAGATAGTAAGAATGCCCAAATTAAGTGATACAATGACCGATGGCGTTGTAGCAGTATGGCATAAAAAAGTTGGTGATAAAGTTAAAAGTGGTGACTTATTAGCAGATATAGAAACTGATAAAGCAACTATGGAATTTGAATCCTTTCAGGATGGTGTATTATTGCATATTGGAGCTCAAGTAAAACAAAGTGTTCCTGTAGATTCTATCATAGCCATTTTAGGTAAAGAAGGCGAAGATATTTCTGCTTTATTAAATTCTAACACATCTGTCACTTCGAGCGTAGTCGAGAAGCAAGAGACTGCTCAGGTTCAAACAACCAATAACTCATCTCAAGCAACTTCGTTACCAGCAGGCGTTGAAGTTGTTCGTATGCCAAAGTTAAGTGATACCATGACAGAAGGTGTGGTTGAAAAATGGCATAAAAAAGTTGGTGATAAAGTTAAGAGTGGCGAATTATTAGCTGATATAGCAACCGATAAAGCCACTATGGAATTCGAATCATTTCAGGATGGTGTATTAATTCATATAGGAATTGCTGAAGGAAAAAGTGTTCCTGTTGATAGCATCTTAGCTATTTTAGGAAAAGGTGGAGAAGATGTGAATGCTATTTTAGCGTCACTTTCTTCAGTAGGAACTACATCATCAGTAAGTTCAACTCCAAAAGCCGAAGAGAAAAAAGAGTCTGTTTCTTCGAGCGTAGTCGAGAAGTCAACTGTATCTAATTCATCTGATGCAAGAATAAAAGCAAGTCCTTTAGCTAAAGCTTTAGCCAAAGAAAAAGGCATCGATATTAGTAAAGTAAACGGATCAGGTGATAATGGCAGAGTAACAAAATCAGATATTGAAAATTACAAGCCATCACAAACTACAGCAACCACCAAATCGCAAAACGTTAGTTCATTTGTTCCAGGTACCGAAGGCTTTAATGATGAGCCAACATCACCTATGCGCAAAGTAATTGCGAAGCGTTTATTAGAAAGTACTAATGGAGCTCCACATTTTTATTTAACGATTGAAGTTGATATGGATAATGCCATTGCATCACGTAATGCCATTAATGCTATTCCAGATACAAAAGTATCCTTTAATGATTTAGTTATTAAAGCTTGTGGCGCTGCTTTGCGTAAGCATCCAAAAGTAAACACAAGTTGGATGGGTGATAAAATTCGTTACTATTCACACGTTCATATTGGTGTAGCTGTGGCGGTAGAAGATGGATTATTAGTACCCGTTATTCGTTTTGCTGATCAAAAATCATTATCACAAATATCGGCTGAGGTAAAAGATTTAGGTAAACGTGCAAAAGATAAAAAATTACAACCATCCGATTGGGAAGGAAATACATTTACAGTTTCTAATTTAGGTATGTTTGGTATTGATGAATTTACATCTATTATCAATTCGCCAGAGTCTTGTATTTTATCAGTTGGCGCTATTAAACAAGTTCCTGTTGTAAAAAACAATCAAGTAGTACCAGGTAATGTCATGAAAGTAACTTTAGCTTGCGACCACAGAACGGTAGATGGTGCAACTGGTGCAGCATTCTTACAAACATTAAGAACTTACTTAGAAAATCCAGTAACGATATTAGCGTAAAACTATCATATTACTAAACTCACTTCACAAAAAATATCTCAAAAAATTGAGATATTTTTTTTTATAAAGACACTAAATTATTTATCATGAGCCATACAATCAAAGCAAACTTAATTAACGTAGTTGCAAAAACAACCTATCCTGCAGAAGTAATAATTAGCAATGGAAAAATTTCGTCTATCACTAAACTAAACGAAACCCTTAACACATATATTTTACCTGGCTTTATAGATGCGCATGTACACGTAGAGAGTAGTATGTTAGTGCCGAGTGAATTTGCTCGTATAGCAGTTACACATGGTACAGTTGGAACTATCTCAGACCCTCATGAAATAGCTAATGTACTTGGTGTTGCTGGCGTTGATTATATGATTGATAATGCCAAGCAAGTGCCGTTTCATTTTTATTTTGGTGCACCTTCCTGTGTTCCTGCCACTAGTTTTGAAACCTCTGGTGCTATTATAAATTCGGATGATATCGATAAATTATTGTCTCGTAAGGAAATAGTTTACTTAGCGGAGATGATGAATTTTCCGGGAGTAATTTACAAAGATGATGAGGTATTAAAAAAGTTAGCCCACGCAAAAAAGCATAACAAAGTTATTGATGGCCATGCGCCTGGCTTGATGGGTGATGATATGAAACATTACTTTGATGCGGGAATTACTACCGACCACGAATGCTTTGGTTATATGGAAGCTTTAGAAAAATTAAAACATGGCGTGAAGGTTTTAATCCGTGAAGGAAGTGCTGCTAAAAATTTCGAAACATTAATTTCTTTATTAAAAGATTATCCTGAACAAATTATGTTTTGCTGTGATGATAAGCATCCTGATAATTTAATAGAATCACATATTAACGACCATGTGAAACGTGCATTAAACGCAGGACACGATTTATACAATGTATTAAGAGCCGCATCATATAATGTTGTAAAACATTATAACTTGCCAATAGGGTTATTGCAAGTTGGCGATAATGCCGATTTTATTGAGATTAATAACCTTACAGACTTTTCAATACTTAAAACATTTATTAATGGAAATATAGTTTCCGAAAATGGTCATTCAAAAATCACTTCTACTAGTGCTCCTATAGTAAACAACTTTAGTTGCAGTTTAAAACAACCCGCCGATTTTAATTTAAAAGCAACGAGTGATAAAATTAGAGTTATAGAAGTATTAGATGGGCAATTAATTACAAACGAATTATATACAGATGCATACGCCGTTAATGGCTTAGCGGAATCTAATGTTGCAAATGATATTTTAAAAATTGCTGTTGTAAATCGTTATAATGATGCACCTGTATCTATTGCTTTTATAAAAAATATAGGATTAAAAAGTGGGGCTATTGCAAGTTGTGTAGCGCACGATTGCCATAATATTGTTGTTGTTGGAACAAATGATAATGATATCTGTAACGCCGTAAACTTAATTATTAATGCAAAAGGTGGCATTTCATTAGCCAATAATACTGAGGCATTGGTGTTGGAATTACCCATTGCAGGTATTATGACCAACCAACCAGCAGAAGAAGTTGCAGCAGCGTATACCAAACTAGATAAGAGAGCGAAAGAGTTAGGCAGCAAACTAAGAGCACCTTATATGAGTTTATCGTTTATGGCTTTATTAGTAATTCCTGAATTAAAATTAAGCGACAAAGGTTTATTTAATGGAAAAACGTTTCAGTTTACCGACGTGTTTTATAAATAAATTAATTTGGATTAACTTGATTATAACAATCTCTGCACAGTGGTTCATAACTGTCTGTTTCGCCAAGCAACACTAAATTAGTTTCATTAGTTTTACGATGAGAAATATGAGCTAAACTACCACAATGCATACAGATGGCATGTACTTTAGTAACGTATTCGGCACAAGCCAATAAAGCTGGCATAGGACCAAATGGTTGTCCTTTAAAGTCCATATCTAAACCTGCAACTATTACACGCACACCGCTATTAGCTAATTGGTTACAAACATTAACCAACTCCATATCAAAAAACTGAGCTTCATCAATACCAACAACCTCAACGTCACTTGTTAATAATAGGATATTAGAACTTGCAGGCACTGGCGTACTATGTATTTCGTTCCCTTGATGAGATACCACTTTTTCTTCGTGATAACGAGTATCAATTTGAGGTTTAAAAATCTCAACTTTTTGTTTTGCGAATTGCGCTCGTTTTAAACGACGAATTAATTCTTCTGTCTTACCCGAAAACATAGAGCCACAAACAACTTCTATCCAACCTTTTCGATGCGGTGTATTTTTGATGTTTTCTAAAAACATTTTATTAAATTATTTATAACAATGGTTAAAATTAAAATAAGATGTGCTAACTTACCTAAAATTTAATTTTAAATTATTCACATATTATGCAAACCGATTTTTTATTAAAACATCTTAACGCATCACTACAAGAACTAAAAACACAAATTAATGCTTTTGAACAACAAGTAACACCAAATGCTGAACAAGCTGAAGCATTATATAGTGCCTTTAATTCTAGCCACAAATTAATTTCTGCGTATGCCATTTTAAAAGAGAATAAAGAAGTTGCGA
>JAYSTR010000239.1:0-6280 GCA_043719555.1 Bacteroidota bacterium
ATCATATCACAAACAGCATAAAACAATTTTGCTGTATATACATAGTCCAAAGGAATTTGATATTCCTTTTCGAACCATAATTTAAACTCTAGTAACTCAGGTGTATGCTTTGCATAGCCTCCAAAATGATACTCGTTTACAATACTACTATTTAAATGAGTGGAAACTGCATCGTATTTTAAAACATTTATTCCAAACAATTTTTGAGAAGCAATTACTGATTTTGAAATGCCATTAAATGTAGTGCCTGTGCCAACTGCACAAAATATTGAAGAATACGTTTCTGTTTCAGAGTTTAAAATTTCTTCGCAACCTTTTTTCCCTAAAGCATTATCGCCACCTTCAGGCACTATATAACCACTAGGATAAGTTTTTTGTAACTCATTTAAAAAATTTGTATTATTTTTTTTTGAATAATCTTCTCTACTTTTAAAATGCAATTCCATTCCCCACTCCTTCGCTTGTGATAATGTTGTATTTATAGCCGATGTTGCTTCTCCTCTGATAATTCCGATGCTCTTTAATCCTGCTAACTTGCAAGCAAAAGCAGTGGCGGCTATATGATTAGAAAATGCTCCGCCAAACGTAATAATGGTATTTTTATTTTCGAGCGTAGCTTGTTGTAAATTATATTTTAATTTAAACCATTTATTACCCGATATTTCCGGATGTATTAAATCTAAACGTAAAACACCAAGTGTATAACCGTTATAAGTTATTTCATTAATTATGGGCTTGTAATCTAACATCCTCAATTAAAACCACACATCTAAACAAAATATAAATTCATTTCGTTGATTCGTTTTGTAATGCTTTTCGCGAAACAATAAATTATCACTTTGTAATAAACGATACTCTGCACTTAACGATACTTTATTAAGTGGCTTAAATTCTACACCTCCCGTTACACCGTAAATGTATGATCCTATATTGGTTGTACCCGTTAAAATTTTATTTTTATCAGAAAAATATTCGCCTCGTGTATAAACACCCACTTTTTTAAGCACTTGGTATTTTGCTATAAGCAAGCCGCTATACATGGTTGCTGTTTTTATTGTATCGGTTAACAACGTGTTTTTCTGCATTCCATAATTAGCTTCAGCACCTATCGTCAGTTTATTAAACTTAAATGTGCCATATATATTATGATAAAATCGCTGATGCTTAGTTGCAATATTATCGGGTGTTTCATCACAGCTCAATAAATTATAAGTTAAGGATATATTTTTATTTACATCATATAATGCCGAAAAACCAAGAGCTTTATTTTTATTATTGTCGATGTACTCGTTATAACCATTAAAAGCATTTAGCTGCAAACTTAATTTGGAGTTTACCTGATAGGTTAACTTAGCGCCGCTTAAAAAATAAGGCTCGTAAAAATTCACTATCGACATGCTAGATGTAATATTTTCGCGTGGCTGTATACTTTCTATACCGATATGTGTTTTAAAAAAGCCTGCATCTAACCATAAATTTTTAATCAATTTAAATCCTGCGTGCGCTTCTTGTATCAATGTAAATGGCTTAGGCCAATTCGATTCAGGAATATCACCATAGTGTAAAATAATTGTGCCCCGCATATTTTCATCTTGATAATTCATTCCTATTTGTGCAATGTTCAATCCAAATTGATTATTACGTGCGCCCATTGTCGGAAATTGCACAAAGCCATTCACCTCTGTTTCATCCGAGTAATGCGCATAATACGAACTCACGTATCCACTCAATTCTATTTTATGAAATTCGCTTGTATCTGTTTTAGTAATAATTCGGGTGCCACCAAACACTACCGAAGACGAATCCTTATTCATGCCAATTTCTAATGGAGGAACTTTACATTTAATGGAATCAGTTTGAGCTAACACATTAATAAAAAAAAATGTAATCAAAAATGAAATCAAATAAAATCTTATCATAATTGAGGTAAATTTAATTTAAAATTTACAATATCTTTAGCAAAATGTTTAGCAAAAATTTAGACCCCGAAGATTTTTATTATAGCCCTGAAGGTTATATTGTGTTTACCGAAAAGTATCACTTAAAACGTGGTCATTGCTGCAAAAGTGGTTGCAAACATTGCCCGTATGGCTACAATAAAAAAACAGGTAATTTTGATAAGGATAAAAAGCCGTTATAATTTAACTATCTTTTTAACTACGGATTCATTACCGAAATAAACCTCAACAAAGTAAATACCTGATTTTAAAAAATCCGTATTAAACGTATCGTCACTATTTGCATGGCTTTGCTCACTAACTATTTCGCCTAAATTATTTTTAATGATAACTTTTGAAAGCAAGGCGCTATTTGAGTTTGTGGTAATTGTAAAATAATTAGTTATTGGGTTAGGAAAAATAGAAACCTGAGCACTGTTCTTCTCAATAGTATTTAATCCAACCGTTAAATTACAGTACCCGCCTGCAAATTCAGGATCCGAATAAACAGTCACGCCATTTTCTGCATAACAAATTAATCGATTATCTTCTTCAAAAAAAATTGTTCTTCTACTTAAAAACCCATGGTATGAACCAATTTTGTCTAATAAATAGCGTATTCCATTGCCTGGCTCTCCAGAATTATAAAAATTAAATTTTTTATGATAAATACCATTGATTAATATACTGTCAATTGATAAAACTACTATTGTCCCACTAATGTAAGATAAATATTCAATATTTTTAAGCGTATCACCCACATTTAAATCATAATCTATAAATGTTTCATCAACATTGCTTGTACCGAAATAATAATTACGAGTTATTAGTTTTTTATTAAAATACCTAACAAGCGCCCCAGTATAAGCATTAGTATAGGTATGTATATTGTAGTTACATTGTGGTTGAACTCCCGATTTAGGTGTTATCCAATGATCATTTGATCTATATAATTTAAAATACTGATTGCCGTTAATAATAGTATCTCCATTAAAATAATCATTAAAATAATCGTGTTGTATGCATTCTGTCCAATAAACAACATTATGATTATACCATACCGAGTTGTAATTTAATTCATTATTCTGTGCAAACAACTCTACAGAACTAATAATTGCAATAAAAAGTAAAAGTGTTTTCATAGTGGTGTGTTTTAATTTTTGTTAAAGTTACTTATTTTTAGTTACGCAATTTTGGTTAATTTCGGTACTTAATTAATAAGTATGCTCAAACTCACGGAACTAAATACTAATCAACTAAATTATTTAAACATTGGCTTAATGTTGTTATCAACATTAGTTGCTTTGTTTTTACCATTCGAGTTATTTTTATTTGTGTACGCAGTTTTAGGGCCATTACATTACTTAACCGAAATTGGTTGGTTGCATCAAAAAAATTATTTCACAAAAGGTAAATACGATTTTTTAGCGCTCAGTTTTTTATGCGTATTAGTATTTGTATACTCCTTTGTTATTAGACCAAGAACACAACTATTTGTGCCAAGTATTGTAGCTTTTGGCTTTTTATTTGCGCTTATTGGCGTGTTCGTCAAAGATAATTTTTACAGAATAGTTCTTATTTCATTAGCCTTTTTAGGATTATACCTGGGTAATACGGGTAACTTATTTTTTGTATTCGTTGGCGTTTTTTTACCAACCATTATTCACGTTTTTATTTTTACCTGGGCCTTTATGCTCTATGGTGTTTTAAAAGAAAAATCCTTTTCAGGTTTTTTATCCATTATTGTTTTACTATTACTTGGCGCCATTTTAATTTTAGTTAAAGCTCCTCAACTACAATATCAAGTATCACAGTATGTTATTGATAGCTACAAATTATTCAGTTTTTTAAATTTTAAATTACTCGAATTTTTTAATGCTTTACCTAACAATCAATCACAAGTTCAAGCCATTTACGAAAGCAACATTGGCTTTGTAGTAATGCGTTTTATAGCCTTTGCCTATACTTATCATTATTTAAATTGGTTTTCAAAAACCTCCATTATCAAATGGCATTTAGTTCCAAAAAAAGCTTTTTTTATTACACTCGTATTATGGATTTCATCAGTTGCCTTGTATCTGTATGATTATAATATTGGACTAAAAGCGCTGTATTTCTTGAGTTTTTTACATGTATTTTTAGAATTTCCATTAAACATTACCTCTTTTCAAGGAATTTTTAAAGCCATTATTCCGAGCAATAAATAGACTTTTATTTTAAATAATATCTGTATATTAGAGCTTCAAAATTTAAGTTGTGAAAATTACAAAAGAGGTTAAAATAGGGCTTGTTGTTACTGCTGCCATTGGATTATTTATATGGGGTTTTAACTTTTTAAAAGGCAGTAATTTATTTAGCAGTCGCTTCGAATTATATGTGGTTTATCCTCAAATTGATGGATTAATTGAAGCTAATCCTGTATTGGTAAATGGTTATAAAGTTGGTCAAATCAATAAAATATCTTTAACTCAAGATGCAGATGGAAAATACTCTGTATTAGTTCGTATTTTATTATCAGAAGATGTACAAATTCCCAAACATTCTATAGCTCGTGCCATTAGCTCCGATTTATTAGGAGGAAAAGCTATCGAAATTATTAATAGTAAAGAAACTGCGTTTGTTGAATCGGGAGATACATTAATTGCTCAATCTGAAGAGGGCATTAAATCTGCTGTAACAAAACAATTAGCGCCATTACAAAAAAAGGCTGAGGGTTTAATTTCATCAATGGATTCAGTAATGAATTTAGTAAATGGTATTTTAAATACGAAGACTCGCGATAATTTAGATAAGTCTTTTGAAAGTATAAAAAAAGCCATTCAATCTTTAGAACAAACTGCTTACAAGCTTGATGATTTAATGGCTTCTGAAAAAGCGAAAATTTCTTCCATTATGACGAAGCTTAACAACCTTGCTACGGTAATGGATAATAACAAAGAAGATTTAAGCAAGGCTATTAAAAACTTTAGTAGTATGAGTGATAGCTTAGCTCAATCTCATTTAAAAAGTGCCATTAATAATGCAGATAAGTCTCTTGCTGAGTTAAAAGATATTATGCACGACATTAACAATGGCAAAGGCACTGTTGGCAAATTAATTAAAAATGATTCGTTATACACTAACTTAAATAAAGCTAGCGCTGATTTAGATATTTTATTAAAAGATTTAAAAGCTCGTCCAGGCAGATACATTCACATTAGTGTGTTTGGTTCAAAAGACCGACATAAGGACGACGAAATAACTCCAGTAACTAAACCATAATTTTAATTCCAGTATATGATTTCAATAATTGCATTTTTAATTTTATTTGGTGCGGCCAGCACTTTGTTTTTTATCAACGCTAAAAAAATACGTCGTAATATTTTATTAGGTAAAGATATCGATATAAGTGATAATAAATCGGAGCGTTTAAAAACTATGCTATTAGTAGCATTTGGTCAAAAGAAAATGTTTACTCGCCCTATTCCTGCAATTCTACACTTTTTTTTATATGCGGCATTTATCATTACTCAAATCGAATTAATTGAAATTATTTTTGATGGAATTTCAGGTAGTCATCGCGCATTTCGCCCAGCATTAGGAGGATTCTATACGTTCATGGTTAGCTTTATCGAAATCTTATCCGTCCTTGCATTTGTTGGCACTATCGGTTTTTTAGCTCGTCGTAATTTATTAAAACTACCACGTTTAAATATGAAGGAATTAAACGGTTGGGCAAAAACTGATGCTAACGTTATTTTATTCATGGAGTTAACACTCATCTGTTTTATTTTTATGATGAATGGTGCTGATGAAGTTTTATATTCTCGAGGCTTATCTCACGCTTCCGATTTAGGCGATGGCTCTTTCCGTTTTTCTATCAGCCAACATTTAGGCCCCTTGTTATATAGTGGTATGCCAAACGAAGGCTTACACGTAATAGAACGTATTGGTTGGTGGGGACATATTTTAATGGTATTAGGTTTTTTAAATTACTTACCATACTCTAAGCATTTACATATCGTGTTAGCGTTTCCTAATACCTATTACTCAAATTTAAAAGCTAAAGGAAGTTTTAATAATTTATTTGAAGTAACCGATGTAGTTAAACCAAATTTCGATCCATCATATCAACCCGTTTTAGATCCGAATGCGACTATTAAATTTGGTGTAAAAGATGTAACTGATTTAACTTGGAAAAATTTATTAGATGCTTATTCGTGTACTGAATGCGGACGTTGTACCTCATCTTGTCCTCAAAACATAACTGGTAAAACTTTATCTCCTCGTAAAATTATGATGGATACGCGTGATCGTTTAGAGGAGGTTGGTAAAAATATTGATGCTAATGGCGGTACCTTTGT
>JAYSTR010000025.1:0-5735 GCA_043719555.1 Bacteroidota bacterium
GGTTTCTATAATTACACCATTATCGTTTACTAAAAAACAATCATCTAGTTTTAAAGAATTTTTTGCAAGGCCAGCCATCACATATAATAAGGCATTACCTGTTTTTAAATTCGATAATTTATTAATTGGTTTTTTTATTTCCGCATACACATCAACCCAAAATCCTTTTTGATTTAACGTGTAACCCGTTGTTTCTAACGTTTCAGTTTCTATAATAAAAGAAATGTCGTTAGTAAGAGGTGTGTAGTAACCACCTTCGTTTCTAAAAACCGTTAATCTTACACGGGCATTGCCTTTAATATTATTTTTGGCTATTAATTCTGTAATTAATGCATTAATGTTTTGTGTATTAAATTCCGCAGGAACATTCATTCGCAGAACAGTCATCCCAAGTTTAATTCGTTTAATGTGGTCGGCTAAAAACATAGCTTTTCCGTTACAAAAAATCATACTTTCAAATAAGGAATCGCCATAACGAAACGCACGATTAGTAAAACTAATAGCGGGTTCGTAAATATCAATTACGTGTCCGTTGTATATACAGTAACTATCTTGCATTTTTGTTAAATGTATAGAATATAGATTTTACTTTGGAGCTATGTTGAAAATTGTTGAAAAGATGTTTTAATACTGATTTTAGCTTATTTACCAATATTTTTAGTTGGACTTTATTATGATTTTAATCATAATAAAAACACTGTAGTTTAGTATATTTAATGATTGTTTAATTGATTTGTAACTATGGAAGATTTAAAGGCGCTTTTTTATTTTGCAACAGAAGGAATTATTATTGCTGATGATAAAGGCTTGATTGTAAAGGCAAATCCGAGTGCTGAAAGAATTTTCGAGTATAATACCGATGAATTATTGGGTAAAAAAGTTGAAGAATTAATCCCCAAACGCTTTAAAGAAACACACGTTTCTCATCGCGAAAATTTCGGTAAGAATCCGCACCCAAGAGCAATGGGAAAGAATATGGATTTGTATGCTCGAAAAAAAGACAATTCTGAGTTTCCTGTAGAAATTAGTTTATCACCCTATAAAGATGATTTTGGAAGTTTTGTAATTGCGTTTATTATTGATATCAGCGAGCGTAAATTACATGAAGAGAACATTGTTAAATTAAATCATAATTTAGAGAATAAAGTAAATGAACGTACCAAAATATTGCAAGAAGCCTTAATAGAACTTGAAAATTCTAAAGAAAAATTAAGCAAAGCGTTAGAAAAAGAAAAAGGATTAAATGAAATGAAATCACGTTTTGTAAGTATGGCATCGCACGAGTTTAGAACGCCCTTAAGTACCATTCTATCATCTGTATCATTAATTAGTAAGTATAAAACAACTGATGAAGATGATAAAAGAGAAAAGCACGTTCAAAAAATTAAATCGTCGGTAACCAATATGACATTGATACTAAACGATTTTTTATCAGAGGATAGATTAGAGGAAGGTAAAGTACTGATTAATAAATCTGAGTTTTCTATAAAAAAATTATGCAACGATATGATTTCCGAAATGGGAGGATTAAAAAAAACGGAGCAACAAATTGTATATACGCATAGTGGTAATGAATTAGTGTTATCCGATAATCAGATTATAAAAAATATTATTATCAATTTATTATCTAATGCCATTAAATTTACTGACGAGTACAAAACTATTACTGTAAAAACGGCTACAAACATTGATGTATTTAGCATTGAAGTAAGTGACCAAGGAATTGGAATTCCGCCCGAAGAACAGGCTAATTTATTTACACGATTTTTTAGAGCCAGAAATGTGACTAATATTCAGGGTACAGGATTGGGATTGAGCATAGTTTCAAAATACATAGAAATACTTGATGGAAAAATTGAGTTTACAAGCATTGTAAATTCCGGAACTACATTTATAATTACTTTACCTAATATTTAGGATGATGAAATAGTCATAAACTCAAACGTAAAAGGATTTCGAAAACTATGAGCATACCAGATGAAAATTAAAAAACAATAATAGCTAAACATGAAAACTATATTATTAATAGAAGATAACAAAGATGTAAGAGAAAACACATCTGAAATTTTAGAGCTATCGAACTACAAAGTTTTAAGTGCCGAAAATGGTAAAATAGGAGTAGAGTTGGCTATTAAACAAAAACCTGATTTGATTATTTGCGATATTATGATGCCTGTATTAGATGGCTATGGCGTTATACATATGCTTAGTAAAAATACTGATACTGCACATATTCCCTTTATTTTTTTAACAGCCAAAGGAGAGCGTACTGATTTTAGAAAAGGAATGGAGCTTGGTGCTGATGATTATATTACCAAGCCTTTTGATGATGTTGAATTACTTAAAGCCGTGGAAAGTAGACTTAATAAAATTGAAGCAATTAAGACAGGCTTTAATAAAAATATGGATGGACTGAATTCTTTTTTTAATGAGGTGAAAGAGATTAGTGATTTAAAAGCCATATCTCAAAACAAAAAAATTAAGACTTATAAAAAGAAAGAAATCATTTTTAGTGAAGGAAATTTACCAAACTATTTATACTTTTTAGTAAAAGGAAAAGTAAAAACGTTTAAGCAACACGAGTACGGAAAAGAGCTGATAACAACACTGTATAAAGAAGGCGATTTTTTTGGACACATTGCCTTGCTGGAAGAAAATGCTTACATCGTTAGTGCTGAAGCGTTAGAAGATTCGGAAATTGTATTAATACCTAAAGCTGATTTTTTTGATTTAATACATAATAACGTGGCCATTATGCAAAAGTTTATTAAAATTTTGAGTGATAATATTATTGAAAAAGAAGAACAACTAATTAACCTTGCTTATAGTTCTGTTCGAAAACGCGTTGCCAACGCATTAATTACCTTAGTTAAACGTTATCAAAAAGATGATACAGAATTTAATATTTCCATATCGAGAGAAGATTTGGCTAATATTGTTGGAACAGCAACAGAATCGTTAATAAGAACTTTGAGTGATTTTAAATCTGAGAAATTAATTGATATAAAAGGAAGTAATATATCGATTTTGAATATTGATAAATTAACCCATTTAAAAGCTTAGAATTATAAATTACTTAATTCTATGCCCTCTTGGTTTTGTTTTTCCAAAGTCCAAGAATCTGTTACGGTTGTTTCTAGCCACGAGTTACCCGATTTTCTAAATACTTGAACATTTAGTTTATAGCTTGTTTTAAATAGATATTCTAATTCATATACTGTCATTGAACTGTCAATATGAATTTTATTATGAATGCGATTAGCTTCTATAATTTGATTCGTATTTTTTATGAGTAAATCCTTATCAGTACCCTCATTAATATTATGAGATTCTTTAAAAAATTGAATTCGTAAATAAGGAAAAGCCGCACTAAATTCGAGTTGAATTTGTTTTAGAGTCTTGTTATTTGTAGAAATTATCATAAGCTATTGGCAATCTTTAATTCGAAAAAATGCTTGTTCCGAAATACAAATTTGCAGATTATATCAAACACTAATTATGACAGAATACCACGGAAATTTATGATAAAAATCATATAATTGATTATACTAGTTAGCTAAGTACTTTATAAGTATAAATACCCCGATAGAAAATATAAATAATAATACGAGTGATTTAAACTGAGCTTGAGGGATTTTATTTAAAATAAGCTTTCCAATATAGGAGCCTATAAATGCTACTACTAACAATATTGGAATTAAATAGTAATATTCAATTTCTAAGTAATTATTATATAAATACACACTGGTTCGGGTCATATCTACTCCTAAATCAATAGCAGCCGACGTTACAATAAAGGCATTTTTTTCGAGGTTAAAGGCAGCTAAACTTAAGCCTCTGATAGCTCCCCCAGTTCCAATAAGCCCTGCTAAAAAACCGGAAATTCCACCACCAAAAATAGCGTTTGTAGTTGTTGGGTTTAAAGCTAATAAGGGCTTTAGGAGAAAAATTAAGCTGAATACAATTAAAAACATACCTAAAATTATTTCTGCATATTTTAAATCGATATAAGTTGTTAATACTGATCCTAAAAAAACAAAAATAACAGCTGGAATACCTATTAATAGTAATAATCTTTTATCAAGACCCTTATTAAATAAAATAATTTTAATGATATTACTAAACACGTGTAATAACCCAGTTACAGCCAATACTGTTTGAAAATCAAAAAAAAGTCCAGCAATAGGTATTAAAAATACAGACGAACCAAAACCACCAACGGTTCCTATAATTTCGGCTAATAAAGCGAGTATCGAAAATAGAATCAATTTATTTTAATAAAAAGGTTTCGCTTTTGTTAGGAATAATTATTTCTTCGTAACCTTCATTCATTAATTTTTGCTTAAAAGCAATTTTTGTTTTTGGATTTCCGTGTACTAAAAATATTTTTTTTACTTTTTCTTTTTTCTGACAAGATAAAAAGCGAATTAATTCATTGTAATCTGCATGAGCACTATAGGAATCAATAATTTCAATGTCGGCATTAACATCATAAAACTTACCAAAAATTTTAACTGATTTGTCGCCTTCTCTTAAATTACCACCTAAGGAATTGGGAGAACAATAACCTACAATTAGTACCGTAGCTTTTGGGTCGGATAAATTATTAGCTAAATGATGTTTAATCCTTCCAGCATCCATCATACCTGAGGCTGAAATAATGATACAAGGTTCTTTACTATCATTTAAAGCAATTGAATCAACTTTATCTTGTATGTAAGTTAAATTATTAAACCCAAAAGGATCCGGATCTGTTTTTATATATTCTTGTAGTTTTTGATTAAAGCATTTTACGTTTTTTCGCATAATGTCTGTAACGCTTGTAGACATAGGACTATCAACATATACTTTTATATTAGGTAATAAGCCTTTGTTTTTAAGTTTATCTAACATAAACACAATTTCCTGAGTACGACCTAAGCTAAAGGCAGGAACAATTAATTTTCCTTTTTTTTCTAGGCAGGTATGTCGCACCACATTTAAAAAACGCAATTCAGCATCTGTATCAACTTCATGCAATCTATCACCATAAGTAGATTCACAAATAATATAATCGGCTTGTGGAAATGCTTCAGGATCTTTTAATAGCAAATCATTATATTTTCCTACATCGCCCGTAAATGTAAAATGAATGGTTTTGTTTTCTTTAGTAGTTAATACTAAATTGGTAACTGCACTACCTAATATATGGCCAGCGTCTGTAAATGTTAAAGTAACTTCCTTATTAAAATCAAAGGCTTTATGATAAGGAATTGTTTTAAATTGTTTAAGGCAATATTCCGCATCAGCTACAGTATATATTGGAATTATTGGTTCTTGGCCTCTTTCTTCTCTGCGTTTGTTTTTATATTCTGCATCATTTTCGTGAATTTTAGCACTATCTAATAAGAGTATTTCAACAACTTCTAATGTTTCGGGTGTGCAGTATATATTTCCAGTAAAACCTTGTTTAACTAGTAAAGGCAAATTTCCTGAATGGTCAATGTGTGCGTGAGATAAAATAACCACATGAATCTCCGAAGGATCAAATCCAAACTCTCGGTTCATTATTTCGCCCTCCTTGCCTTCTCCTTGGTATAATCCACAATCTAACAATAATTTATATCCCGAATCGGTTGTAAGTAAATGTTTACTGCCAGTAACGGTTTCGGTTGCGCCTAAAAATGTAATGTTCATATTTATAAAGTTACATTAAAATTAAATTAGATTTATGATATTTATCAGATTAATTTATA
>JAYSTR010000026.1:0-5718 GCA_043719555.1 Bacteroidota bacterium
GTTCGCCGCCAGCAATACTCATGTAACAATTTCCGCTAAAAGAAACACATAATGCGCCTGATACAAAAAACTCTAATTCTACATCCGTTGCATTGCTAATGTCTTTAATCTGATCTAAGTTTAATTCACGCGCTAAAACAACACGCTTCATCCCCGCATCTTTTAAAAACTTAACGTGTTTCGGGTCACGGTTATTTGCTTGCGTACTGGCATGAATCACAATAGGAGGTAAGTCCATTTCCATAATAGCCATATCCTGTACTATAAGTGCATCTACACCAATAGCATAAAGTTCATGAATTAACTGTTTGCAATCTTCTAGTTCGTGGTCGTATAAAATAGTATTAATTACTACAAAAACCTGCGCTTTAAATAAGTGCGCATATTGCACCATTTCAGTAATATCTTCAATGGAATTAGTTGCGTTAGAGCGTGCTCCAAATTGTGGAGCTCCAATATAAACAGCATCTGCGCCAGCATTAATAGCTGCAATTCCTTGAACCAAATTTTTGGCAGGAGATAGAATTTCAATTTTCTTTTTCATTTGTAGGTCTTACGATTTGCAAAGGTCGACTTTTATTTGATTGGATGCAACAGCTTTGAAAAAAACTGTATTTAATTTACAGTAGCGTTATAAATAAAATAAAAATTCACCAATAGATACATTGCTAAAACTACAATTGCAGCACGTTTATCAAAACGATTTGCTACGATGATATCGTATTTTTTAACCAATTGCAATGCATGCATGGTAGATACAATAATTAGAAAAGTAAAAAAAAGCGTTACGCCATGTAAAGTATCAACCAAAGTAAATGCAGAGTTTTCTGGTAAGGCCGAATCTATAATGTATTTGTTACCAATAATTGCAAAAATGGAACCTACACTTAGTCCAAAGCGCGAATCAATGCTATCGGCATGTATAAAAAAGCAAGTATAGGCAATTAAAAATGCTAAGTACATACCTATAAACATTTTCCAAAATATGCCAAGGGCCTCACGCTCTAATCCTATGTTTACAATAAAAGAACCATACTCCGAGTGTGGTTCTTTTAACTCCGAATCACCAAAAGCTGTTTCATACTGTTTAATTTCCGAATTAATATTAAAGTGGCTTATTGTCCAGCCATCAACAGTAAATTGAGGGTCGTAGTGCTGGCCAATAGTGTCTGCCTCAAAAACCAACGATTCCGCATCAAACTGAGAATTTTCTAATGTTAATCGTAAGTCTTGTTTGTCAAACGGAAAGTAATCAAGCTTCCAAGAGTCCTTCATCACACATTGTAATTTCATTAAAATATAAACTTGATCTCCAGAGGTATCTAAAGTAGAGTAGGATTTTGTTACCGTTTTTGCTTGAGGCACTTCTAAATTTTGCAAAAAATCAAATTCTTTGTTTTTATATTTTAACCATAACCATAAGTTAACAGTATACTCTTTTTGTTTAAAATCAATGCCATGTATACTGGTGATATAAATGCCAGTATAAACTGTATCGGGATTGTTTTTTGTAGCTGCTATTCCTGAGGAGAAAAAGATAAGGCAACAACAAAACGTAATAAAAATTTTAATCATAAGTATTTTGTATGTCTGTAAGATATCGAATTTTAAGTAGCTTTACAATAAATAGAAAATTTGAAAAACTCTAAGTATCATACTAATTCTATAGAAGCTCCCGAGGCGGATTATTTATTCATTAACACTTCACAGATTTTAAATTCAGGAAATGGATTGTATACTGCAATTACTATTTATAAAGATGAAGTAGTAACTTTATTTAAAGGCGAAATCCTAACAGATCTTCAAGCTAAAAACAGGGCTAAACAAGGTAATGATAAATATTTTATCAATATGGTAAATGGGCGTATTATGGATTCGATGCAAGTAGAGTGCTTTGCAAAATATGCTAATGATGCAGAAGGATTTAAGAAAACATCGTTTAAAAACAACTGTAAAATTGGCTTAGATGAAAATGAAAATATTTGTTTAATTGCTACTCGCAATATTAAGCCAGGACTTGAGTTGTTTTGCGGATATGGTAAAAATTATTGGAAAAAGCACGGATAACAATTAATCAATTGATTTTTTATTGTAAATCATGTATCCAAAATGAAAGAAAAACGAAAAGCTATTTTCGTTTTTGTCATAGTAATTTACGCCTAAACTTAATGGACCTACAGGAGTATGATAAACTAAAGCACCCATACCTAATACATGCCTATACAATAATGCTGTTGAATATTCAGCTTTGTTGTTTTTAGCTTTTGTTATAGAATATATGGGTTGAAATAAGTAACCTTCAAATCGTATGTCAATATTTTTATAAGGTGTGAAAATTGTTTTTAATCCACCTGCCACATATTGGTGAGCTCTATAGTCATTAATAAATAACGTTTGACTTTCGGGTATAGGATTAAAAGAAGGTGCTGATAAAATACTACCATTATAATTTCTAAAAAAATCTTGCGTAGAATAAACTCCTTCGGCAAATACACCCACTTTAAAAAACTTTAATGGCTTAATGTATTTATCTACTGTCAGTTTAAAATTTATCCAATTGTGACCAGGTACTCTAACAGATATTAAAGTATCTAATGATGTACTCCCAGGTATATAGCTTTCTAATCCTGATACATATTTGGCTCGTAAAAATAAATTTGTGCCTTCTGTTGCATATTGTTTTTTGTTTAACGTATTAATTTGATAAGCTATTTGTCCGAAAGCAAAATCAAAAATGGTTAAATCGCTCGTGTCTTTATTTGTAAAATTTTCTGATTGATAATATTTGTTTTTCCATTCGCTCATGCCTGCTGTAGCTACAAATTTCGCAATATTTCCAACTGGTACACCAATATTTATTTCCCCAAACAAATCTTCTTGTATAAGAAATGCAGGTTTTTCAAAATCATAAAATAAGGCGCTACTTCTGTAATAATCCCAACGAGAAATAGTGAATTGTGGTTCGATATAAAATGGTATTTTGGTTGGAAAGTCGAATTTAATTTTGCCTAAGGCACTGGAGTTTAATTTGCCTAAATAGCCATTTGCATAAGCCGTTATGCCAATACGACGAATAAAATTATATTGTACTCCTACAAAAAAATTACTAATAGGACGATTAGATAAATTACCACCAACGTCGAAAAACAAATGTTTATCTTTTTTTACATCTAATGATAGAGTATATTTATTAGTAGCTGTGTCTATTTTAGTGGTCGGGTAGGCCGATTTTAATTTTTCATCAACCATCAACCTAAAGTACTGACGTTTTAAATTTTTAAGTGTAAAGGTGTCTTTGTTTTGAGTAATACTTTTGGTAATAAATGGAATTAACTTGGCATCGTTACTATTTACAACGAGTTTATTATATACAATTTTTGAAGCATTACTTTTTTCTTTAAAGGCCACACGACGTTGTTGTAAATCGTAAGCGTTTTGGTAATTAACAATGTGCGATTTTATTTCGGGCATCATACGCATAGTTGCAGCGTAGCCACTATCAATTAATTGCTTGGCGGTTTCAAAATTAAAAATACTTACATCCGCCCATGGTTTAATTACAATGCCATTTTCGCAAACAGGATTAAAATTACTTTTGCTCATGAGCATGTTTCGTAGTTGTAAAAATAGATTTTCATCGTTTGGATGTTCACTGTTTTGGCTTACCGAGCTACCAATAATAAAATCAGGATACAACTCATTATACATTACATCTGCCGGAAAGTTATTGTATAATCCGCCATCAAACAATAAGGCACTATCGATCATAATAGGTCTAATATAAAATGGATAACTCATCGAGGCTCTTAAAGCTGATGGTAAATCTCCCTTTCTAAATACGACACTTTGCTTTTTTTCAATATCAGAAGCCACACATCTAAAAGGAATCATTAAACTATCAAAGTTATAATGAGAAGCTGCATTAGCACCAGCAAAAGTTTCCATTAAATAAAAATCTATCGGTACCGAATTAATTAAATTGGTTGGTAAATTAGAGAGCAAAGGATTATTTAAATTGATTTTAAATTTTATCCACGAAGCATAATCCTCACGTTTACGAACATAATAACCATATTTTGGGGACATTTCGCCTTTTGTGATATTTAAAAAGGTTTGATTTCGTACATATTCTTCGATCTCAAAAGGAGAATAACCTGCCGCGTATAAGCCACCAATAATACCACCAATTGAGGTTCCTGCAATACAATTAACAGGAATATTATTTTCTTCGAGAGCTTTTAAAACCCCCACATGCGCTAAACCGCTTGCGCCACCGCCACTAAATACGATTCCTACTTTTTGAGCCGATAAATTATAATTTGCAAACAAGCATAGCAGAACTATAACTTGCCTTAAATAATAATGTGAAACGGTCATTTTGGTCATTATTGCAAAAATACCTTATTTTTTTATTGAGTAGGCATTATCTATGTTTTTAGCTAAAAATATTTATTATTCTAATTTATTTTATTTACTTAGCATATTGGCTTAAGCCCTTATTATGATTAAATTTATTCTAAAAAAAATATTGTATGGTATACTAGTGCTATTTGGCGTTATTACTGTGATATTTTTTTTATTTAATGTATTACCAGGCGATCCAGCAACGATTATGCTTGGTCAGCGTGCCAATAAGGAATCGGTTGAAGCTATTCACAGAGATTTAGGAACAGATAGACCGATAGTGGAACAATATGCGATGTATTTAAACGATTTAGCGCCTATATCCTTTCATAACTATCAAAGCGATAAAAGTATTTGGTATTTAAATCCAGAAAAATACATTTGGACACCCTTGCTTACTTTTGGTAAAAATAAAGTAGTCGTAGCTAAGTTACCTTATTTGCGTCGTTCCTATATTACTAAGCGTCGTGTTGCTGATATCATTAAAGAAACCTTACCAGAAACAGCTGTATTGGCCTTTGCATCTATAGTTATAGCATCTATTGTTGGTATATTTTTAGGAATCATCAGTGCTATTAATAAGAATAGTATTTATGATAGATTATCATTGGTGTTAGCTGTACTTGGGATGGCTGCCCCCTCTTTTTTTATAGGTTTAATTATTGCGTGGTTGTTTGGATACGTTTTATCTGATTACACTGGGTTATCTCCTACAGGTAGTTTATACGATATTGATGTGTGGGAAGGCGAAAAACTTAAATTGAAAAATTTGATATTACCATCGTTAACTCTTGGTATCAGGCCATTAGCTATTGTAGTGCAATTAATGCGTAGCTCTTTATTAGATGTGTTAAATCAGGATTATATAAGAACAGCTAAAGCAAAAGGGTTATCATACAAAGTTGTGGTAGTTAAACATGCTTTAAAAAACGCTTTAAATCCGGTGGTAACGGCCATATCGGGTTGGTTTGCTGGCTTAATGGCAGGTGCGGTGTTTGTAGAATATATCTTTAGTTGGAAAGGTATTGGTTACGAAGTGTTTGAAGCCTTAACCAAAAATGATTTACCTGTTGTTATGGGTGCAACAATTGTTTTTGCTACAATATTTGTAGTCATAAATATTTTTGTAGATATTGCTTACGGCGTGTTAGACCCACGTGTTAGATTAAAATAAAGATGAGTAGACAAAAAATAGTTGCAGGTAATTGGAAAATGAATTTAACACTGAATGAGGCGAAACATTTAGCTTCGGCTATTACGTTAAAAATTTCAGAGTTTGATGACACGAAGGTTATCTTTTTTTCGCCGTTTCTT
>JAYSTR010000027.1:0-5667 GCA_043719555.1 Bacteroidota bacterium
GGTATACGAGCATATTCTTCAAATAAGTATTCGGCAACCATACCAGCATGCCAAGAAGTACCGCAAGCAATAATTAAAATACGTTTAGCATTTTTAAATTTAGCCTCATGCTCATCAATACCGCCCATTTTTAAATGACCAGTTTCTGCATTTAAGCGCCCACGTGTACTATCAAAAATAGAACGTGGTTGCTCATAAATTTCTTTTAACATAAAATGGTCGTAGCCGCCTTTTTCAATAGCTTCTAATTCCATTTCTAATTCCTGGATATATGGAGTAACTTCTTTATCGCGGATGGTTCTGATTTTTAAATCTTCGCCACGACGTATAATAGCAACGTGTTCATCTTCAATATAAACTACATTTTTAGTATACTCTACAATTGGCGAAGCATCAGAGGCAATAAAATATTCATCATTACCAACACCAATTACCATCGGGCTTCCTTTTTTAGCAGCAAATAATGTGTTTGGATCATTTTTATCCATGACTACAATTGCATAGGCGCCAATAACTTGTTTTAAAGCATGCATTACGGCATAACCCAGTTTCATATCTTCGTGTTGGCGAATATCTTCAATTAAATGAATTAATACTTCTGTATCTGTTTGAGATAAAAACACATGTCCGCGTTTTTGTAACCCTTCTTTTATAGACGCATAATTTTCGATAATACCATTATGGATAATTACCAAATCTTTTGTTTGAGAATAATGTGGATGTGAGTTTACATCATTTGGTTCGCCATGTGTAGCCCAACGAGTGTGGCCAATGCCAATAGAACCAGATAAATCTTTACCAGTACTAAACTCCAATAAATCAGATACTTTGCCTTTTTTCTTATAAACGTTTAAGGTATCATCTTTAGAAATGAGAGCAACGCCCGCACTATCATAACCTCTGTACTCTAAACGTTGTAATCCTTTTATTAAAATTGGAAACGCTTCACGATTTCCTATATAACCTACAATTCCACACATACTATATTTTGTTTTTAATAAGCTAAGATAACGATATTTTTGTGTTTTTATTGTATTTATGAAAAAAGAAAATTTGTTTAATTGCTTGTTCTTAATGGTATGTTAACCTAAATAAACAGTAATTTTGATGAACGATAAAAACTATTTATGACAAATTTGATTTATGATATACATATTTTAGTATGTAATAACCAACGTACAGGAACCGATAAATTAAGCTGTGGTGATGCCCATGGATTAGAGTTAGTAGGCGAATTTAAAAAACAATTAAAAGATTTAAATGTAGGTTTAAAAACACGTGCTAATAAAAGTGGTTGTTTAGGCATTTGCGATTTAGGGCCAACGATAGCTATTTATCCAGAAGGAATTTTTTATGTTGGTGTGCAAAAAGAAGATGTAAAAGAAATCATCGAATCGCACATCATTAATAAAATACCAGTTGAGAGATTACTGTTAAAGGAGTGGAAATAGACGTTTTTCATAGTTTAGAAAAGCCTGATTTATTTGAGAAATTTAAAACTCAATTAACTATAGATTTTGAATTATGTGGATTGTTAGATGAGGCGCCACAAATAAATTCTAATAATTTAAATCATGTTTACAGTGAAGTTTTAAACTCTATTTATAAACTCGAAAAAAATGGTGCTAATGGTTTAATGAATTTATTATATAGAATCGATATTTCAGAAACTCAAATTAACAATGCAGTAAGGCTTAATGAAGACAAAGGTTTGCAGGAAGTTATGGCTGAATTAATTATTAAACGCATTTTGCAAAAAGTAATTTTAAAAGAAAAGTATTCCAATTAAATATGAGTATTGAAATTAGAAAAGGAACTCAAGCCGATATTCCTCAAGCGTTACATTTAGTAAAAGAGTTGGCTATATACGAAAAAGCGTCAGGCGAAGTAGAAGTTACGATAGAGGAAATGATGGAATGGGGGTTTGGTGCTGATAAGCAATTTGATTTTTATGTTGCCTTAGAAAACAATGACATTGTTGGTATGGCGTTGTATTATTTTAAATATAGCACTTGGAAAGGTAAAAGTTTGTTTTTGGAAGATATTATTGTAACAGAACCACATCGCGGAAAAGGGATTGGAAAATTATTGTTTGATAAAGTAGTAGAGGTTAGTAAAGAAACTAAAGTGCGCCGTATGGAATGGCAAGTGTTAGATTGGAATACACCTGCTATTGAGTTTTATAAAAAATACGATTCGGTATTAGATGGAGATTGGATTAATTGTAAACTAACAAATCATCACTTAAATAAACTTAATTAAAAATAAATAAGCCTTTTAGTTTTTCTTCTGCTTTTAAAATATGAGTAAATAATATAATTTTAGAAATTAAATATTTCTCCTTCATATAAACTGAAGTGGTTTTAATAATCTGATATTTTTCTAGCGATGATAAATCAATTAAGCGAGCAATGCTGTATACATCAGCTTCATCAAATGCATCAATAGGTAAAGCGTTTTGTTGTGTTACCCAAATATAGTCCTTAATTAAATCTTGTAATAAAGCAGATGGTTTAGTTCTATTAAATTCTTCAAATTCTACCATACCTGCACCATATAGTTTTGGGCGCAATACTTTCGAGTATTCCAATAGTTTAAATACTCTCACACCTTCAATTACAATGTCCATTTCACCGTTGTTTTTTTTCTTTACAACGTTTATAATTTTTACTTCAACACCATATTCACTAATTTCTTGATGGTAAAAAAAAGGAATTCCAAAATTAGCATCGTTATTAATACAATCAGATACTAATTGTTTATAGCGTTCTTCAAAAATATGCAAAGTCTTAGTTTCGCCCGGTAAAATAACCACGTTTAATGGAAACATCGGTATGGTGAGTTGTTGCGTTGCCATGGTACTTGTTTTTTATTGTGACACTTTTTCTCTCGGGAATACAATTACTGTTTGTCAATAATCGTGCGAAATGTTCTAATTGTCATGTTTTTAAATAAGTAATAGGCTAGTTTCACTCAGTATAACCAACAATCAATTGTTTTTAAAAACACACGAGCGGTAAGTATTATCTGTAGATATTCATTTATCTTTAACACACATTATTTATATCATTACTCATGAAAAAGTATATTATTGTTTTCAGCCTTTGTTTAGTGTCTTTTTTTGCCTTCAATTTCTCTAAAGATTATTTTGAGGTTTCAAAAAATTTAGATGTTTTTAATACTCTATACCGTGAATTAAATATTGCGTACGTTGATGAAACAAAACCGGGACAGCTTATGAAAACAGGTATCGACGCGATGTTGATGTCGCTTGACCCTTACACTAATTTTTATGCTGAAAATGATATTGAAGATTATAAATATATGACCACTGGCGAATATGGTGGAATAGGGGCTATCATCCAAGATATAAATAAAAAAATTACAGTAAGTGAGCCTTACGAAGGTTTTGCGGCTTTTAAAGCAGGATTAAAAGCAGGTGACGAAATTATAGAAGTAAATGGAGTTAATGTATCAAACAAAAAAACTGATGACATTACAACAATGCTTAAAGGTCAGGCAGGAACACCAATTAAATTAAAAATAATTCACTACGGACAAACAACTCCTGTTGAAGTTAATTTATTACGAGAAGAGATTAAAATTAAAGCAGTGCCTTATTACAATATGATAAATGCTGAAATTGGCTATATCAAATTAAATAGTTTTACAGATAATTGTTCGGGTGAAGTAAAAGAAGCGTTATTAAAATTGAAAGAAAAAAACTGTAAGTCGCTTATTTTGGATTTACGTGGAAACCCAGGTGGTTTGCTACAAGAGGCGGTTAACATTGTTAATTTATTTGTAGATAAAGGGAGTGAAGTTGTATTTACAAAAGGAAAAGTAAAAGATTGGGATAAACAATATTTAGCGGTAAATAATGCTATTGATACTCAAATGCCTTTAGTCGTTTTGGTTGATAATAATTCAGCATCAGCATCAGAAATTGTTTCGGGTGCCCTACAGGATTTAGATAGAGCGGTGGTTTTAGGGCAACGCTCTTATGGTAAAGGTTTAGTGCAACAAACGCGCGATTTAACATATAACACAAAGTTAAAAGTGACTGTTGCGAAATACTATATCCCTAGTGGACGCTGCATACAAGCATTAGATTACACGCATAAAGATGCAGAAGGTAGAGTTGAAAAAGTGCCAGATTCTTTAATTACAGCTTTTAAAACAAAAAACGGACGAACAATTTATGATGGTGCAGGCATTTTACCTGATTTAAAAACAGATGAAATTAAGTACAGTAATATTTTAGCAACCTTAATTACTAAAAATCATATTTTTAATTATGTAAATAGTTATTTATTTAAAAAGCCACAGTTTCAGTATGCTTCAGGCTATAAGTTAAGTGATGAAGATTATAATGATTTTATTAATTATTTGAAAGATAAAGACTATAACTATAAAACTCAAAGTGATTTTGCGTTAGAAGATTTAAAAGAAGACGCTTCATCTGAAAAGTATTATGAAAGTATAAAAGTGGAGTTTGAAGCATTGAAAAACAAAATGGCTTCAAATAAAAAAGACGACTTAATGCGTTTTAAACCAGAAATAAAACAGTTTATAGAAGAAGAAATTGCATCTCGCTATTTGTATCAAAAAGGTCGTATAGAAACAGCCTTAACTTATGATGCCGATGTAGCAGAGGCTAAAAAAGTATTAAATGATGCAACAAAATTGAAAGGAATTTTAACGACCATAGAAAAACCTACAAAACCATTTAATGTGAATAAACGTTTTTAAAACTTTCTGCGGACTATTCCCTTTAAAACAATTATATTTTGAAGAGTTAATAAATTCTGCTATTTTTGGTATCTAATTAAAAAACAAGTACAATGGGAAAAGGCGATCAAAAATCAAAACGTGGTAAAATAGCAGTAGGTTCATTTGGAAATACTCGTCCTCGTAAAAAAACTGTAGCTTATGTTGCTGGTGCAGCAACGGCTCCTAAAAAAGCAGCTAAAAAAGCAGTAAAATAATTTAAAGAAACCGCCTCGAGCGGTTTTTTTATTGGCATGTTGTTCCCTTTTGTAGAAAGCAATTAAAAATAAATCTATAACTTTAACTCGTGAGTTATTTTCAACCTGATAAAATTAAAATAGGCATACTTGGTGGCGGACAACTTGGTCGTATGATGATACAAAGTGCCACTAATTACAATTTATATATTTGCTGTTTAGATGCCGATGCTAATGCACCTTGTAAGGGCATTGCAAAAGAATTTACTAAAGGCGATTTAAACGATTTTGATACAGTTTATAAATTTGGTAAGGATAAAGATATCATTACCATTGAAATTGAAAATGTAAATGTTGAAGCTTTAAAAAAATTGCAGCAAGAAGGAAAAAAAGTATTTCCTCAGCCCGAAGTTATTGAAATAATAAAAGATAAGGGGCTGCAAAAAATGTTTTATCAGCGTAATGATATACCAAGTCCTGATTTTTTTTTAGTAGAAAATAAAACACAAATAGAAAAATACAAAGATTTTTTTCCGTTTTTTCAAAAACTACGCACAGGCGGCTACGATGGTAAAGGCGTTGTAAAATTGGGTCACCCAAATAAAATAGATCATGCTTTTGAAGCACCAAGTGTTTTGGAGCGTTTGGTTGATTTTGATAAAGAAATATCGGTAATTGTTACTCGTAATGAAAGTGGAGA
>JAYSTR010000028.1:0-5654 GCA_043719555.1 Bacteroidota bacterium
GAGCCGTGAGCATAGCTATTGCCATAATTGGATGCCAACAAATCCTGCTGATGGTTCAGGTGCCGCTCCTAATAATGTTGAACGTAAAGAATACAATGATCAACATCATTTGTTTCCAACAAATCAAAATGATGTAAACGCTGTTCGTAGTAATTTTCCTATGGGAGATGTTACTGCAGTGCAAGGCTCATATTTAGGTTGTAAGTTTGGTAACAATGCATTAGGGCAACATGTATTTGAACCTCGCGCTCAACATAAAGGAGATTTTGCAAGAGCAGTTATGTATATAGCGACAGCTTATAATGGCCAAAATAACGCCACTGGTACACCCATGAATTGGAAATTTAGAAATCCAATAAGCGGTACTATTGCTTATGGCCAGGATCAGGATGTATTAAAAAGATGGCATTTTAACGATTTGCCAGATTCATGGGAAATCTCTCGTAACGATTTTTTAGATTCATTACAAGGCAATCGTAATCCTTATATTGACAGTGTTCGATATGCATGTTATGTTGATTTTTCTAATATGACTTATATTGCTAACCCTACGTTTCCTTGTTATTCGGCTGCAACAGGCTTAAAAGAAACTGTGTTAACACATTTTGAATATGTATTATCTCCAAACCCAACTAAGGGAGCATTTAATTTAATGCTAGACACGAAAGAATTAAACGGTAAATTAAGTTTAATGATTACTGATGTAACAGGACGTAATGTGTATTCAAAAGCATTAGAGGTTGATAATGGCTTTAATAACATTGCCATTAATGATGCTAATTTAAATGCTGGTATTTATTTCGTAACCATTAATTATAAAAATGAAAAAGTTAGTCGTAAATTAATTATCGAATAATTTAAATTCATAAAAAATTAAGAAGCTACCTCATAAAGGTAGCTTCTTTTTTTTGTAGAAAAACTGGTTTAAAAAATAGCCAAATGAATTACCTAATTGCTGATATTATTGTTAAATTAGATGCTTATTATTTTTTATAATACTTTCTTGGAATGAAAAATCATTACTGCATTATAATGGCCGGTGGCATTGGATCTCGTTTTTGGCCAATGAGTACCATTGCACACCCAAAACAATTTTTAGATATATTAGGCACTGGCAGAACGTTGTTACAACAAACATTTGATCGCTTTAAGGATTTATGCCCCACTAAAAATATTTTTATTGTTACTAATGACAGTTATGAAGATTTAGTTGCCTTACAATTGCCTGAAGTTTTAAGAGAAAATATTTTAACGGAACCATCACGTAAAAACACAGCGCCTTGCGTTGCTTATGCCAGTTATAAAATTCATAAATTAAACCCTAAGGCTATAACTGTTGTTGCGCCTTCAGATCATTTAATTACTAAAGAAGATACCTTTGCAAAAGCAATTAAATCGTGCTATAAAAAAGCTCAGTCCGAAGATTGTTTGGTAACCTTAGGCATTAAACCATCACGACCTGATACAGGTTATGGCTATATACAATATGTTGATTCACCTGTTGAAGAAAAAGATAAGCGTTTATTTAAGGTAAAAACATTTACTGAAAAACCTGATGCCGATATGGCAAAGTTTTTTATTGAGAGTGGCGACTTTTTATGGAATTCGGGAATTTTTATTTGGAGTACGGCAAGCTTTTTAAAATCGTTAGAGCAAAATGACCCTGAATTAGCTGTAGTTTTTAAAGAAGGTATTGATGTGTATAATACACCGCATGAAAAAGACTTTGTGAAAAAAGCGTATACTGTTTGCAAAAATATTTCAATTGATTATTCGATAATGGAAAAAGCAAACAATGTATATGTACGTTCATCTATTATTGGTTGGAGCGATTTAGGCACCTGGGGCTCATTATTTACTCACATTAAGCACGATAAAGGTGGTAATGCAGTTGTAGGTAAAAATGTAATGGAATACGATTGTCAAGATTGTATAGTACATGTTCCTAAAGATAAATTAGTAGTATTACAAGGGTTAAAAGATTATATCGTTGTAGAATCTGAAGGGGTATTAATGGTTTGCAAAAAATCAGATGAACAGCAAATTAGGAACTTTGTGAACGATGTTAAAGTTCAAAAGGGCGACAAGTTTGTTTAATCAGTTTTGACTTATAAGCTATAAATTATAAGATTTAATTGTTACTCATAACTCATTATTTATAACTTATCACTAATCCATGGATTCCAAAAACTTAAATAAATTAATACTTGTAGCTGCTTTAGGTTACTTTGTAGATATTTATGATTTAGTGTTGTTTGGTATGGAGCGAGTATCCAGTCTTACCGAAATTTTAAAAGGAACAATCCCTGATGCCGATTTAGCTAAAACAGTTAAAGAAGTTGGCATAACATTGATGAACTGGCAAATGTTTGGAATGTTGATTGGAGGAATTTTTTGGGGTGTGTTAGGCGATAAAAAAGGAAGGCTTTCAGTTTTATTCGGGTCTATATTTGTGTATTCGGTTGCTAATATTTTAAATGGCATGGTGCATCAAACTTCTACCTATGCTTTGTTGCGGTTTGTTTCCGGCTTTGGTTTAGCAGGCGAGTTAGGAGCAGGTATTACTTTAGTAAGCGAAAGCATGAGTAAAGAAAAACGTGGTTATGGCGCTACAATTGTTGCTTCGGTAGGCTTAATGGGAGCTGTAGTTGCAGGCACTGTTGGTATTATGATTGGTAATTGGCGCTTGTCTTATATCATTGGAGGAGTAATGGGATTATTATTGTTATTACTTCGTATCGGTGTTTTAGAGTCAGGAATGTTTAATCATGTGAAAGATTCTACTGTTGAAAAAGGAAATTTTTTATCAATATTTCAATCAAAAAAACGCTTTACAAAATTCATTACTATTATTTTAGTTGCCCTACCTGTATGGTATGTCATGGCCATTTTAATTACCCTGTGCCCTGAGTTAATGAAATCGTTAGGAATGGAAACTCCTCCACAAAATGCTCGATTAGCAATGACTTTAGCCTATGCAGGAATAACGGTAGGTGATGTGGCGAGTGGATTACTAAGCCAGAAATTTAAGAGCCGTAAAAAGTCATTGATTTTATTTTTAGTGTTAACAGTTGTGTTTACGAGTTGTTATTTCACTTTCGCGAAAATGTCGGTTACTATGTTTTATACCATCGTTGTATTAATAGGTTTTGCAACTGGTTATTGGGCGGTATTTATTAGCACGGCTTCCGAATTGTTTGGCACTAACTTACGAGCAACGGTTACTACGAGTGTGCCTAATTTTGTGAGAGGCGGAACTATTTTAATCAACACGTTATTTTTATTTTTAGCCAATACCTTAGCGCTCGAAAATATTAAAGCCGCTATTATAGTTGGCATCATTGTATTCGGGTTAAGTTTTTGGGCTTGGAATACCTTAGAAGAAACCTTTGATAAAGACTTAGATTATGTTGAAGAATAAACCAACTGTTGTTATTGGTGCATCGCCAAACGCGGATAGATATAGTTACATGGCATCGGTTAGTTTGTTAAAACATCAACATACTGTTTATCCAATTGGAATCAGAGCTGGAAAAATATATGAGTTAGATATCATTATAGATAAACCGCAGTTACAACATATTGACACCGTTACTTTATATGTTGGATTAGCAAATCAACCGGCTTGGTATGATTATATTTTATCGTTAAATCCTAAACGACTTATTTTTAATCCGGGCACCGAAAATCCTGAGTTTGAGGCTTTAGCAAATGAACAAGGTATCGAAACTATAGAAGCTTGTACCTTGGTTTTATTATCTATTAATCAATATTAATATTTTGCAATGATAACCTTTCACCTCAAATCATTTAGTGATTTAACGACTATTGAATTGTACGAGCTATTACAATTACGTGCTGAGGTTTTTGTAGTGGAACAAAATTGTCCGTATTTAGATATGGATAATAAAGACTTGAAAGCCTATCACGTATTGGGTTATGATAATCATAAATTGGTTGCCTGCACGCGCTTAATCCCTCAAGGTATTTCATATCCAGAAGCTAGTATTGGTAGAGTGGTAACACATCCCAGCGTTCGTAAATTTGGTTATGGCAAATTATTAATGCAATATAGTATCATACAAATTGAAGAGTTGTTTCATACGAGTGAAATAGTTATTGGAGCGCAACAATATTTGGAGCGTTTTTATTCCGACTTAGGTTTTATTAAAGAAGGCGAATGTTATTTAGAAGATAATATTCCGCACATTATTATGCGTTATAAAAAGTTAAGCTACAAGCCCAACCAATAAACTACTTTCACCACTACACCTCTGTTTTTTTCTCCGAAGTTATCTGAGTAATAATTATCTGAATAAACAATGTATATATCGCTCATCGGTTTAAAGCGCCACTGAAAGCGCGCATTAATATTTACATTTTGTATTTGACTATTGTACTGAAAAAAGGTTGTAAAAAACACACTCTTTGTAAATGATAATTCAATTTTAGGGCCTATTAAATCTAAATATACTTTTTGATTTAAATGAGGTAACACAATTTCATCGTGCGTGTAGCTTGCCGTAATAATAGCATAGGGTTGTTTTCTGAAAATAACATCAGCGCCATACGATAATTTTGTGCCTGTAAAATAGCTGCCGTAAGTAGCGCCAGCAATTACACTTAATAATTTACGTTGATTGGTTTTAAGCTTTAATCCAAAATCCTGATACGTGTATGCATTGGCATCAATCGCACTCTTCCCCGTAAAGGTAACATCCGTATTATAAATTAGTTTGGTATAAAAATTACGGTAATCAAAAGATAAGCCCGATGTATTGGTTAAATTAAAATCCCATCCAACCTGATGCAACATATCAGTGGTTGTATATTTATCATTGGCGTAATAATCCATATACCAGCGTGGCCCCATTTTATTAATGATGGATTTTTTTGGATACATATAATAATTGATACTCGGTTCTAAACGCCAATAGGTATTTTTTGTAGTTATGTTTTTTGTATTATCTGTTTGATAAATACGTGGTGTAAACCCAGTTTCGGTATTGTAATTTTTATTAACGTATTCGTGATTCCATTGAATGGTAAATTTTTGTGTATTATACATTAACCAAGTGGCGTGCGCATACGCATCATTGTTTTTTGTGTTTGATAAAGAATGATGAAAAAATGCTTTGCCTTGCCATTTATTATTATTACTAATTAAATTATAATCGGCACCAACAACTCTATTAAAGTTAATATTTGAATAACCTGTAGTATCAAATTGCTGACGATTAACAAAAATAAATGCCACGTTAGAGCGCTTAAACACATTGCGTTGTACCGCAGTAACAAAATAATTTTGTGCAAACACATCTTTATCTGATATTTTTGTTTTGGCCGTTTGTATATCCATTACACCAATGCGCCAGTTTTTATTTGGCTTACCACTTAAGCGAGCGCCAGCAATAATAGGTACCGCACTACCAGAATTAAAACCTATGCGTCGCGAAAAAAACGGACGAATTTGCCGGAAGCCAAATCCTGCAAACAAATCACTATTCTCAATAAAAAATTGGCGTTGCTCAGGAAACACTAAACTAAAACGCGTTAAGTTTGTTTGTTGTTTATCAACTTCAACCTGCGAAAAATCTGGATTAAAGGTTAAATCTAAATTTAATGATGATGATAACGCAATTTTTGCATCGGCT
>JAYSTR010000029.1:0-5643 GCA_043719555.1 Bacteroidota bacterium
CTAAAAACATTCCATTAGAAAAAGATATTTAAATAACTACCTATGATTAACTTTAAAAACATAAAATCAAATTGGCTAATGAGTTTATTAGCTACTCCAATAGTTACTTTTGCTCAAGAGGCAAAGGTGGAGCCAACATCTACTTATTTTTCAAATGCATTATTTATAACATTATTAGTGGCAATAATTTTATTGTTAATATTAATTGTTGCTATGAGTAGTGTGCTGAAAAATTTAACACAAAGCGAATACTTTCAAAATAAGTATAAGACAAAATCATCTAGTAATACTACAGTTACAACGTTATTATTATTGTTTTGTTTGGCTGGTGGTAATCTATTAGCTCAAGAACCAGTTAAAGCGGTTGCAGTTAAAAACGATTGGTTGATTGGAGGGTTAGATGGCTTCACATTTTATTTTATGATGGCTGTAATTTTTATTGAGGGTATAGTAATTTATTTATTATTTAATTTAATAAAAGGGTTTGTTAAAACAGATGCGGTATTATCTAATTCAACGGTAGCTTCAGAAAAAACAGTTGTTGTAAAAGAAGTATCAATTTTAGATAAATTAAATGCATCTGTTGATATTGAAAAAGAAGGAGAGATTTTATTAGATCATGATTATGATGGAATTAAAGAGTTGGATAATAATTTACCACCATGGTGGAAATATGGTTTCTATTTAACTGTTGTTGTTGCTTTTGTTTATTTAATTCATTTTCACGTTTTTAAAACTGGTGATTTACAAGGTATAGAATATAATAACGAGGTTGCTAAAGCAAAAATAGAATTAGAAGAGTATATGAAAACATCTGCTAATAATGTTGATGAAACATCGGTTAAAATGTTAGAAGGTGCTGATATAGCTGCAGGGAAAGAAGTATTTACTGCAAATTGCGTAGCATGTCATGGTAAATTAGGTGAAGGAACAGTTGGCCCTAATTTAACAGATACCTATTGGTTACATAGTGGTGGAATTTCTGATATTTTTAAATCTATAAAATATGGTTGGGTTGATAAAGGCATGAAATCGTGGAAAGAAGATTTATCACCTATGCAAATAGCACAAGTTGCAAGTTATATTAAAACTTTAGCAGGAACAAATCCTCCAAATGCAAAAGCTCCACAAGGTGATGTATATACTGAAGCTGGAGCTGTTGCACCAATTGCAGATAGTACGGCTACTGTAATTGATAGTTTAGCTATAAAAGCATTGGTTAAAGATACTTTAACCGTAAAAAAATAAATTGAATACGTACTTGTAATTATGGAACCTGATAGTAAAAATGAAAGCTTTAGAGATACAATTGCTACTATAAATAGCGAAGGTAAAAGAGCTTGGATTTTTCCTAAAAAACCATCAGGAAAACTGTTTAATTTAAGAGCCTATTTAAGTTATATATATTTAGTTGTATTTTTTGGTTTGCCATTTATTAAATTAAATGGCGAACCTTTATTTTTATTAGACGTAGTTCATAAAAAATTTATTTTATTTGGAATGATTTTTTGGGCACAAGATTTTTTTATCTTTGGCTTGGGAATGCTCATATTCATTGTGTTTATTGCATTGTTTACAGTTGTTTTTGGTAGAGTATTTTGTGGATGGGCGTGTCCTCAAACAATTTTTATGGAAATGCTTTTTCGTAGAATAGAATATTTTATCGAAGGAGATGCTAACCATCAAAAAGCATTAAAACAAGCATTGTGGAATCAGGAGAAAATTGTAAAAAGAGTTTCAAAATTTATTTTGTTTTTTGCAATGTCTTATTTAATTGCAAATGCAATGCTTTGTTATTTTATAAGTGTTGATGAAGTTTTTAAATTTTATACTCAGCCAGGAAATCACGTTGGTGGTTTAATTGCATTAGTCATTTTTACATTTGTGTTTTATTTTGTGTACTCTTATTTACGTGAGCAAGTGTGTTTAATTGTTTGTCCTTATGGTCGTATGCAAGGTGTATTGTTAGATAAAAATTCTATAGTTGTTGCATATGATTATTTAAGAGGGGAACCTCGACATAAAATCAAAAAAAATGAAGAGCATGGCAAAGGCGATTGCATAGATTGTGGATTATGTGTGAAAGTTTGTCCAACTGGTATAGATATTAGAAACGGAACTCAATTAGAATGTGTAAACTGCACGGCTTGTATTGATGAGTGTAATACTGTTATGGAAAAAGTGAATTTACCAATAGGATTAATTCGCTATGATTCTGAAAATGGGATTAAAAATAATCAAAAATTAAAGTTTACAACTCGTATGAAAGCCTATACGATTGTATTACTTGCTCTGATTGGACTCGAAGTGTTTTTGTTAACCACACGTTCCGATTATGATGCAACAATTCTTAGGGCAAAAGGTATGCTTTATCAAGATCAACCAAATGATAAATTAAGTAATTTATATACAATTAAACTCGTAAATAAAACTCGTAAGGATTTGCCTGTAGAAATTAAAGTAGAAAATTATTCAGCCGAAATTCAAATTATAGGTAAAGATTTAAATGTAAAAAGCGAAGCTGTATCTGAAGGTGAATTCTTTGTTATTTTAAAAAAGGCAGATATAAAAGAAAGAAAATCTATTTTAGAAATAGGTGTATATTCTAATCATCAAAAAATTAAAACAGTTAAAACTAATTTTTTAAGTAATATTTCACGATCTAAATAATATATATCATGAGCTGGGGACATAAAATAACCATATTGTATTTAAGCTTTGTAGCTTTAATAGTAACACTTGTAGTGCTTTGTTTCGGACAAAAAGTTGAACTCGAAAGTAAAGACTATTATGCACAAGAACTTAAATTTCAAAATAAAATTGACGCCATTGATAATGAGAAAAAATTAAATAAGACAATTACTCATAATATTTATCCAACAGAAATTGTGTTAACGGCTGATTCATCTCTTACGACTAATAATTTTGAAGGAACCATTAATTTTTTTAGACCATCAGATTCTTCAAAAGATGTAAAGCTTAAAATGAAGTTTATCAATCATCAACAGGTTATCACTACATCTCAATTAATTCATGGAGTTTATAAAATGCAACTATCGTGGATAAATAATGGCATAAATTATTTTAAAGAGGAAATTGTGTTTATAAAATAAACAATAATGGAACTTATTATTGCAGCCATATCATTAGGCCTTTTAGGTAGTTTTCATTGCATTGGTATGTGTGGTCCTATTGCTTTGGCTTTGCCTGTGCATCAATATGGTTCAGCAAAAAAATACATAGGAATTTTATTATACAATATTGGCAGAGTTGCTACGTATACATCGTTAGGTGTATTATTTGGATTACTAGGTCAATCATTTTTTTTAGGTGGTTTTCAACAAATGCTATCTATAAGTATTGGTATATTATTATTATTGTCAGTAATTATTTCTCAAACTAAATGGTTTAATACACCAAGTTTTGGTTTTATGTATTCGTTTATAAATAATCTAAAACAACAATTGGGGAATTTATTTAATAAAAAAGGGTTGCATTTTTTATTTTTAATTGGATTATTAAATGGGTTATTACCCTGCGGATTAGTTTACTTAGGTATTGCAGGAGCTTTAGCAACTGGGCATTATATAAAAGGAGCGGAGTTTATGTTTTATTTTGGGATTGGTACTATTCCTATTATGTATGCCGTTGCTTTTTTCGGCCAATTTATCACCTTAAAATACCGCAATGTTATTCGTCAATCAATGCCATTTGTTGTTTCATTTATGGCTATATTATTAATTCTTCGTGGATTAAATCTAGGTATACCATATCTAAGTCCTGAGTTTGAAAAAAACAGTAACACAATTTCTTGTTGCGAAAAACCGTCTAATAAAACTCATCAGGATTTCAAGCCTGTTAAATCTTGTTGTCATAAAAAATAAAATTATGTTTTGGGAAAAATATTCATATTCACAAATTAAGAGTAAAGTATTTGATTCTTTAAGTAAAAATACAAACTACCGTACCGAAAACATTATTGGTATACCTGGAACATTTTTAGATACTGAAATATTTTATGACGATGCACCTTTTTTAAAAGACGCCCCATTTATCTCTACATTAATTGCAAATCCCAATCACATTGGAGTACATACTTTTGGTGATGAGCACGAAGATTTTTTTGCAGGAACTCAAGAACTCGAAAAAGATTTAATTAAAATTTGTGCCGAAGAAATTTTTGGAGCAGAACCAAATACATATGATGGTTATGTAGCTAGCGGAGGAACGGAAGCAAACATTGAAGCCTTGTGGATTTACAGAAATTATTTTATTAAGGAATACGATGCTAAGATGCATGAAATTGCAGTAGTTTATTCAGCAGATACGCATTACTCTATTCCTAAAGGCATCGACTTATTAAATTTACAAAGTATTGAATTAAATGTGCATCAGATTACGCGCGAAATTTTAATTAAGGATTTTGAACAAAAAATTGAATTTGCTCTTACAAATGGTATTAAGTATTTTATCATTAATATGAATATGTCAACTACCATGTTTGGTTCTGTTGATGATATAGAGGCCATTACTTCATTCTTAAATTTATTACATATTAATTATAAGCTACACGTTGATGGTGCTTACGGCGGATTTATTTTTCCCTTTACAAATTCATCAAATTCCTATTCTTTTAAAAATGAAAATATATCATCTTTTTCAATCGATGGACACAAAATGTTACAAGCACCATACGGAACAGGTATTTTTTTAGCACGTAAAGATTTATTACAATATGTCTGTACTAATGAAGCCGGTTATGTTAAAGGAAAAGATTTCACATTGTGTGGAAGTCGCTCAGGTGCAAATGCCGTATGTGTTTGGATGATTTTGAGAATACACGGCTCTAATGGTTGGGCCGTTAAGATGCGACAGTTAGTTGATAGAGCTACTTTAATTTGTGAAAAATTAGATGACTTAAATATAAAATATTTCAGACACCCAGATTTAAACATTGTTACGATTGACGCAAATTATATGAGTAAATCGTTAGCTATTAAATATCATTTAGTGCCTGATAATCATAATAAAAAACCTAACTGGTATAAAATTGTAGTTATGCCTCACGTAAAACAAGGCATTATTGATAATTTTTTAACTGAACTAGAAAATGAATGTCAACTAAAAAATAAATAATTATGGATTTAGTTTCAAAATATAATATACAAGCCCCACGTTACACGAGTTATCCAACAGTACCTTATTGGGATAATAATATGAGTGAATCTTTATGGATGCAACATATTAAGCATGCTTTTATAAAACATAATACGGATGGTATCAGTTTGTACATACACTTGCCTTTTTGCGAAAGCTTATGTACCTATTGCGCTTGTAATACACGTATTACGGTTAATCATAAAGTTGAATTACCATATATAGAAACCCTTATTAAAGAATGGCATTTATATTTAAATCAGTTTTCAGATAAACCTTTAATTAAAGAAATTCATTTAGGTGGTGGCACTCCAACTTTTTTCACACCAGATAATTTATCGTATTTAATTTCAAGTATTTTAAAAACTGCTAATATTGCAAATGATTATGATTTTAGTTTCGAGGGTCATCCAAGTAATACAACTAAAGCACATTTACAAGCATTATATAATTTAGGATTTAAGCGTGTAAGTTTTGGTATTCAAG
>JAYSTR010000030.1:0-36380 GCA_043719555.1 Bacteroidota bacterium
GTTTTTTAGCCGGTTATAAAGGCTCAGGGATACCTTATCGCTTTGCACGCTATAAACATAAAGATATTGATATTACAGTTGGTAATTTTTATGAGCAATTTGGGTCAGGTATTATTTTTCGTAGTTACGAAAATCGTGGTTTATTGTACGATAATGCGATGGATGGAATGCGCGTAATATTTACTCCAAAAGCAGGCATTACTTTAAAGGGTTTAGTTGGAAAGCAACGAACGTTTTTTGCCTTAGCGCCAGGTGTTGTTAAAGGATTGGATGGCGAAATTAATTTTAACGAATTGTTTGATTCTATTTTAGGAAACAAAAAAACAAAAGTTATTTTAGGCGGTAGTTTTGTAACTAAATACCAAGCAGATACTGATCCTAATTTGGTATTACCAGAAAATGTAGGTGCAAGTTCTGGTCGTATAAATATTATTCGTGGTGGTTTTAATTATAATGCCGAATATGCTTATAAAATTAATGACCCTTCTGATATTAATAAAAAATCCTATAAGGCAGGGCAAGCATTTATAACCTCTGCATCTTATGGTACTAATGGCTTTAGCGCCATGTTATCCGGAAAAATTATTGATAACATGAATTTTAGAAGTGATAGAAGTGCTGTTAATACTATTGCTATGATTAACTATCAACCAGATTTCACTAAGTTTCATACGTATTCATTAATGGCATATTACCCTTATGCCACGCAACCTAATGGTGAGGTTGGTGGCGCAGGCGAAATACAATATAAAATTAAAAAAGATACCTGGCTAGGTGGAATATATGGTGTTGATATTACTTTAAATGGATCAGTATTTTATGGATTAGATACAACAGGAATATTAAATGATTCAATAAAGCAAATAAATTATAGTACAAATTATAGTAATGTTGGTAACGAGTATTACCATGATGTTAATCTTGAAATTACTAAAAAGTTTTCTAAAAAATTTAAAACAACTGTAATGTACGCTAACCAGTTTTTAAATCAATCAATAGTGCAATTTAATACAGAAGATAAAGATGAGCATCCTGATGTAAAATCTCATATCGTGGTTTTAGATATGACATATCGTTACAAAACAGGATCTGCTATACGATTAGAAACACAAGGTTTTTTTGCTGAGTATGATTATCATGACGCTAAATTTGAACTTAATGGTGAACGTAATATAAAAAGTAATACTGGCTCCTGGGCATCTGCTTTAATTGAATGGACGCCATCATCACACTGGAATGTAACGGTTGCAGATCAATACAATTATAATAATCCAGTTTTAGAAAAGCGGTTACATTATTACTTTGCAATGTTGGGATACACAAGTGGGCCAACACGTATATCATTAAGTTACGGACGACAACGCCAAGGTATATTTTGTGCTGGAGGTGTTTGTCGTTTTGTGCCTGCATCTAATGGTTTATCAATAAGTATATCTTCAAGTTTTTAATTTTAGTATTATGAAAAAAATAGTTTTTAAAATCATATTATTTGCCATAACAGTAAGTGTTTTCACAAATTGTGATTTTATTCATAATGCAAACCCAGCTGTTGAACCAACGACTCTTAACTTGGATACTACAAAAGTGTATCGTAAAGTATTAATAGAAGATTATACTGGTCACAAATGCGGAAACTGCCCACCGGCCGCATTAGCGTTAAATGGTTTGCATTACAAATATGGCGCAAGTGTTGTGCCATTAGCTGTTCATGCTGGAGGCTTTGCAACAACAAACATTAATTATCCAACTGATTTACGCAGTGCTGCGGGTACTGATTATGATAATACTTTTGGTAACGGCGTTAATGGTAACCCAAATGGATTAGTTAATCGCGAAGGTTTTTCGCCAACTGATACAATTATTTTCATAAAGCAGTATGCAACTTGGGAATCAGCGGCTATTGCCTATTTTCCCAAACTGGCCGATTTTAAAATAGATATAAAAAACACCTTTAATATTAGTAACAATGCTTTAAGTACGGATGTTACAATAAAAGCTATGTCAACATTAAACGGAAATTATAAATTGGTAGTGTTGTTATCCGAAGATAGTATTATTGGAGAGCAGTTAGATTACAGCAAGCCTGTTGGTAGCCAAAAAATAACTGATTTTGTTTTTAATCATGTATTGCGTGGAGCCATAAATAGTACTTGGGGCGATGATATTTTTGCCTCTGGAGCTATTAAAAATAATGCAATAACCAAATCATATAGCTATTCGGTTAATGCTGGTTATAAGTCAAAACACTGCCACGTAATTGCATATATATATGATGCTGATTTAAATAGCCCAACATATTATGAAGTTTTACAAGTGGAAGAACAAGAACTTAATTAATGATATAAAACGACTTAAACAAACTAACCTCTAAAACCATAAACTATGAAAAAACCTTTACTCTTTCTTTTCACTTCATGCTTAATTTCTTCTGTTAGTTTTGCTCAATCATCACTTATTGCAAAAGATTATTCGAATGGACAAGTAGCTATTAATAACAATGATGTGTTAAGTTACACTACAACTGCCGGTTTTGAGGCAGTGCAAACCGAAGTAGATTTTACAAATACAAGTGCTACAACAAATTATTATAAACTTCGCCGTATTGATGAGGTTGTAAATACTGATGCTGAAGCAAATTTTTGCGTAGGTAGTGGCAACTGCTATCCAACAAGCGTAATGGTATCGCCGATTACGGTTACCTTAACGCCCAATGAAAGTTTGTATAATCAAAATAAGATGTATTTGCTGGATTATACAGAAGGTACAAATGTTGGATATTCCCGCATTCGTTACGAAGTTTATAATATTAATAACGCGAACGATGTATTTAAATTAACATTAGTTTATAATGATAATTTAGTATCTGGTGTAAAAGAAAATAGTGCTTTTGCGAGTTTGTTTTCCGCAGCGTATCCAAATCCTGCTATAAATAAAGCAACGTTCACATTTAATAACGTAGCTAATCAAAGTAATTTATCTGTGGCTATTATAAATAGTTTAGGTGCAGTTGTTATTTCGAAAAAATCAGAATTAACACAAGGGAAAAACAGTATACATATCGATACTGAAAACTTATCCGCAGGAATTTATTTTGCATCATTTACCGATGGGAAAAACAAAATTGTAAAAAAATTCATTATCAATAAATAAATCTAAACTACTAAATCTAAATAATATGAAAAAAACAACTACGTTATTAAGCCTTTTGGCCCTTACTACACTTGGTTTTGCACAAAGCCCTCGTATGGTTTTATTTGAGGAATTTACAGGGGAAAACTGCCCTCCTTGTGCTTCTACTAATCCAGCTATTAAACCTTTTTTAGTTGCACATCAAAATGTGGATATGATTACTATAAAATGGCAATCTCCAATTCCTAGCGCACCAACATCTCTAACCTCGTTATATAAACAAAATCAGGCTGAAATTGATGCTCGCGACTCTTATTATTCAATTAGTTCAGCACCATCTATGCGAGTTGATGGACAAGATCCATCTATCGCATTTGGCGCACCTAGCGACCATGCAGCGTATATTCCTGATACACAGTCGTCAACTTTCGCAAATGCTTCTGTAATTTCATCGCCCTTTACAATTGCAATGAGTCGTTCTTGGGACGCTACTTATGCAAACATTACGGTTACTGGAACATTAACAGCATCACAAGCATTTACATCTGTTGGCGCTTTAAAATTCAGATTGGTAATGACTGAAAAAGAAATATATTATACAACTGCACCTGGCACAAATGGTGAAAAAAGTTTTGAATTTGTGGCTCGTAAATCATTTCCTGATTTAGCTAATGGAACTGCAATGGCTAGTTCTTGGGTTGCATCACAAACACAAACATTTTCAATTGTTTGCCCTGTTCCATCATATATTTGGGATAAAACACAAGTAGAGTTTGTTGGGTTTATTCAAGATGAAGGAAATAAAAATGTATTACAAGCAGGCTTAGCTCCTTGGCAACCTATATCAAATGATGCAAAAGCAACCACTATTTTAGGACTTACAACAGTAATTTGTGCTAGCTCAGTAACACCACAAGCTGTTATTTTAAATAATGGTGATAATGCAATTACAACTATGACAATTAATCCTTATTTAGGAACAGTTGCCCAAGCACCAGTTTATTTTACAGGAAATATTGCTGCAGGAGCAACTACAACAATTGCCTTAAATGCATTAACTGGATTAACTGGAGGAGCAAAAACGTTTTCATATAACATTGTGCAAATTAACGGTGGTGCAGATAACAATACATTAAATAATACTAAGAAAATTCCATTTAATGTAATTTCTTCTTACACACCAGCCCCTATTTCTCAAAACTATAGTTCTGCTATTCCAGCATTCCCAGGTACTGGATGGATTTTGAGTAATGTTGATGCTGGCGCCGCAACCTCTACTTGGCAGCGCTCTACTGCAGCTAATGCTTTTACAGCTACCCCTGCAGGTTGTGCAAAATATAATTTTTATAATAATGCAAATGTTGGTGATATCGATGAATTATTTATGCCAGCAGTTAGTTTATCTGGAATTGCTGACCCAATGTTAACATTTGATGTTGCTAAAGCAAACTATCCAGACGGTGCAGATTTAAATGATCAATTATTAGTGAAAATCTCTACAGATTGTGGAGCTAATTGGACAACTTTATATTCAAAAGATAAAACGAATTTACCCACAGCGCCATCAACAACAGTGGCTTTTACGCCTACAGCAGCTCAGTGGCGCTCAGAAAGCATTAATCTAGTTGCTTATGCTAATGCTCCAGAAGTATTGGTTAAGTTTGTTACAATTAATGATTATGGAAATAATTTATACATGGATAACGTTAATTTAAAATCTGCATTAGCAACTGGAGTAAAAGTAAAAACAGAGGACTTTGCTGAAGTTTCCATTTTTCCTAATCCTGCAGTAAATGAAACAACTATCAAAATTGTTACAACGAATAATACAAATAATGCTAATGTGATTATTACAAATAACATTGGTCAAGTTGTATACCAAAACTCTAAGTCATTAGAACTTGGCTTAAATCAAATTTCAATTGATACGAAGTTTTTTGCAGCTGGTTTATATAATGTAACTGTAATTTCTAAAGATGGCTCTATTACTAAAAAATTAACTGTCACAAATTAATTTTTTTGAATTATTATTTTCAGAAAAGAGCTCGGCAAATGTGTCGAGCTCTTTTTTTTATTTTAAGCGCAGTGGTTACTTTATCCTAACTTTGTAGTAAATTAACCTTAGATTAAAAACCACTTATTTGTAAACAATCTAACCTTAAAAAAAATAGCTCAATAATTTGATGTTTTCCTTAAAAATAGCTAATCTTACCTCTCAATAATTGATAAATATTATGAATAACTCATCTCCAATAGATTATTTACCAATACTAATAATGTTTTTTATAGCGGTAGGTTTTGTTGTTACAACAATGGCTGCATCGCACTGGTTAGGGCCAAAGCGTAAAACAAAAATTAAGTTAGATTCGTTTGAGTGTGGTATCGAAACCCAAGGAAACGCTCGTTTGCCATTTGCTATTAAATATTTTTTAGTAGCTATTATTTTTGTGTTATTTGATATTGAGGTTATTTTTATGTATCCATGGGCTGTTAATTTTAAGGAATTAGGTATGTTGGGCGTAATAGAAGTGTTTACGTTTATTGCTTTATTATTAGTTGGCTTTTATTATATGCTTTCTAAAAACGCCTTAAAGTGGGAAGAGTAAATTAATTACTGAAATTGTTAGTTGGATAATTTGTGAATACAATCACTAAATTAAAAACTCACTAAATCAAAACTAAAAATGGGAAAAGAAATTATAAAACGTACAAAATTAGAAGTTGCTAAAAGCCCCGAAGGACTTGAAGGACCTGGTTTTTTTGCTACTAAGTTAGAAGATGTTGTTGGATTGGCTCGTAAAAATTCATTATGGCCTCTGCCTTTTGCAACATCATGTTGTGGTATTGAGTTTATGGCTACAATGGCCTCTCATTACGATTTAGGTCGTTTTGGATCTGAGCGTTTAAGTTTTTCGCCACGCCAAGCAGATATGTTAATGGTAATGGGAACTATTTCTAAAAAAATGGGCCCAATTTTACGCCAAGTTTATGAGCAAATGGCTGAACCACGCTGGGTTTTATCGGTTGGTGCTTGCGCAAGTAGTGGTGGTATTTTTGATACGTATTCTGTTTTACAAGGTATTGATAAAATCATTCCGGTTGATGTGTATGTGCCAGGTTGCCCACCACGCCCCGAACAAATATTAGAAGGTGTTTTAAAAATTCAGGAAATGACTCAAAATGAATCTTTCAGAAGAAGAGAATCAGAAGAGTATAAAAAAATGTTGAACAGCTACGGAATAGAATAATTAGTGAGTTCTTGAATTAACTCACCAAATCAAAATTTCCTAAAATCAATTATTATTAAAATGGAAGAATTATTAAATAACGTAAAAACCAGATTAGACGGGCAGTTTGCTGATAGTATTGTATCAGCAGAGTTGTTATATGATTTTCCGGTATTCACAATTAAGCACGAAAAAATTCATGATGTATTATCGTTTTTGAAAAATGATGCTGCATTAAATTTTCATTTTTTAACTGATTTAACAGGAGTTCAAACAGAAGACGAAAAACAATTAGGTGTCGTATATCATTTACATAATATGCCTAAAAACAGTCGTATTCGTTTAAAAACGTTTGTAGATATTAACAAACCAACTGTTGCAACCGCTACTGATTTGTGGCCAGCTGCTAATTGGATGGAGCGTGAAACTTACGATTTCTTTGGTGTAAAATTTAGTGGTCACCCTAATTTAAAACGTATTTTAAATATGGATGAAATGGATATATTTCCTATGCGAAAAGAGTATCCTTTAGAGGATCAAGAACGCACGGATAAAGATAATAGCATGTTTGGAAGGTAAAACAATTAGAGAAATAGAGAATTACTGATTTATAGAATTATAACATAAGTTACACAACTCACTAAATCACCAATTCAAAATTCAACAACTGAAAAAATGAAAGAAACGGTATACTCAATAAATAAGGAAGTGATAGAAGAAAAAGAATATTCTATTCTTAATCTAGGCCCTACACATCCTGCTACGCATGGTATTTTTCAGAATGTATTAAAAATGGATGGTGAAATTATTCACGAAGCTACTCCAACAATTGGGTACATTCATCGCGCTTTCGAAAAACTAGCAGAACGACGTCCATACGCACAAATTACACCTATTACCGATCGTTTAAATTATTGTTCATCACCCATTAATAACATGGGTTGGTACATGACGGTTGAAAAGTTATTGGGAGCAAAAATCCCAAAGCGTGCAGAATACCATCGTGTTATTATTATGGAACTTTCTCGTATAGCCGATCATATTATTTGTAACTCCGTTATTGGTGTTGATACAGGTGCTATGACGGGTTTCTTATACATCTTTCAATGGAGAGAAAAAATTTACGAAATATTTGAAGAAATTTGTGGCGCTCGTTTAACCACTAATATTGGTCGTATAGGTGGTTTTGATCAGGAGTGGAATAAGAAAACGTGGGACTTGATTGATACCTTCTTAAAAGAATTTCCTAAAGGCTTACAAGAGTTTGCTAATTTATTAGAGCGTAATAAAATTTTTATGGACCGTACTATCAATTGCGGACCAATTAGTGCAGAGATGGCATTGAGTTATAGTTTTGTTGGCCCTAATTTACGTGCAGCAGGAGTTGATTATGATGTGCGTGTAATGAATCCATATAGTTCTTATGAAGATTTTACTTTTACGGTTCCTGTTGGGACACAAGGCGATACCTATGATCGTTTTATGGTTCGCCAACATGAAATGTGGCAATCGTTAAGCATTATTGAGCAAGCAATTAAAAAAATGCCTGAAGGTCCAATGCATGCTGATTTACCTGATTTCTTTTTACCTCCAAAAGAACAAGTTTATAATAATATGGAAGCTTTAATTTATCACTTTAAAATTGTGATGGGTGAAACGGACATTCCTAAAGGAGAAGTTTATCATTGTGTTGAAGGTGGAAATGGAGAATTAGGTTTTTATTTAATTAGTGATGGTGGAAGAACACCATTCCGTTTGCATTTCCGTAGACCTTGTTTCATTTACTATCAAGCATACCCCGAAATGGTAAAAGGTATTATGTTATCTGATGCGATTTTAACCATGAGCAGTATGAATGTTATTGCAGGAGAATTAGACGCTTAAAAATTTATTATTAAACTAAAAATTATAACACCATGAAAAAATTAATTGCCATCATTTCAATTGTTTCACTAGTAGTTGCATCATGTACATCATCTAAAAACGGATTTGCTATTAAGCGTAAGTATAATAAAGGATATTATGTTTCTAATAGTCATAAAGTAAATTCTAAGTCAACAAAAGTTGATGATGTAAAGACTGAGTCTAAAGAAGTAAAAGATGGAATTGCATCAATTAAAATTGATTTACCTTCTATAGAAACTGCTACTCCAGAAATGAATGCAACTGTTACTTCTATTGAAAATCATATTGTAAAAAAAGAAGATAAACAAATTAAGCATAATACGATTGTTGCTCATCCAAAAAACACGTTTGCATCTGCTGTAAAAACTTTTGTAAAATCTCAAGCAAAAGATTTAAAAATGGTTACTAAAAAGACAAATAAAGGCAGTGGTGATGTAGATCTTATTATATTAGTAATACTTTGTTTATTCCCTATTCTTGCTTTAATTGCTATTTATTTAAAAGACGGAAAGTCAATCACATTAAACTTTTGGATAGATTTAATTTTACACTTTGTATTTTTATATTGGTTATTCGCATTACTAGTTGTGTTAGATGTCATTAACCTAGCTTAAACATTTTAATTTAAAAAGAAGATGAGTTCTCAAGTACACGGAGCACAAAAGTTTGATCAAACAAAGCGCGCTGAAACTATTTTTAGTGAAGACGCTATGAAAACTGTGCAAACAATTATTTCGCACTACCCACCCGAAAAAATTAAATCAGCATTATTGCCTGTATTACATGTGGCACAAGCTGAGTTTGGCGGTTGGTTAAGTCCTGAAACAATGGATTATGTGGCTTCTATTTTAAAAATCAGACCTGTTGAGGTATTTGAAGTAGCATCGTTTTACACGATGTATAATTTAAAACCTATGGGTAAATGTGTTTTAGAAGTTTGCCAAACAAGTTCTTGTTGGTTAAACGGTGCCGAAGACATTGTAAAATATATTGAGAAAAAATTAAATATTAAAGTAGGTGAAACAACTAAAGATGGGATGTTCTCATTAAAAGTAGCTGAATGTTTAGGTTCTTGTGGAACAGCGCCAATGTTGCAATGTGGAGCTTCGTACCACGAAAATTTAACTTACGAAAAAGTAGATACACTTTTGGATAACTATAAAGCAGAAGGTAAATTAAGAAGTTACACAGATTTAGATTATAAAAATACTTTATAAATTATTGTCACTCTGAGCGGAGTCGAAGAGTAAAAGAATTTAATATGGGAAGAAAATTATTAATACATAACGATAAAGTACCTAACATTCATACGTTAGAAGTATATCGTGCACATGGTGGTTATGCCTCTGTAGAAAAAGCATTAAAAACTATGCAACCAGATCAGGTAACTGATGAGGTTAAAAAATCGGGCTTACGTGGCCGTGGTGGTGCAGGTTTTCCTACAGGGATGAAATGGAGTTTCTTGGCTAAGCCAGAAGGCGTTCCGCGTTACTTAGTTTGTAATGCCGATGAATCTGAACCTGGAACGTTTAAAGACCGTTATTTAATGGAGAAAATTCCTCATGCATTAATTGAAGGAATGATTACATCTTCATTTGCATTAGGTGCAAAAACTTCTTACATCTACATCCGAGGCGAATATTTTTACGTAGCACGTATAGTAGAAGCTGCCATTGCAGAAGCTTATGCAGCTGGATGGTTAGGAAAAAATATTTTAGGAACTGATTTTTCTCACGATTGTTATGTGCAAGTTGGTGGTGGTGCTTATATCTGTGGAGAAGAAACAGCGTTATTAGAATCGTTAGAAGGTAAGCGTGGTAATCCACGTATTAAGCCACCATTTCCGGCAGTAGCAGGTTTGTGGGGTTGCCCAACGGTTGTAAATAATGTTGAGACTATTGCCGCAGTGGTTCCCATCGTTAATATGGGTGGCGAAGAATACGCGAAGATTGGTGTTGGAAAATCAACAGGAACAAAATTAATTTCAGCATCTGGGCATATTAATAAACCTGGTGTTTACGAAATTGAATTAGGAATTACTGTAGAAGATTTTATTTATAGTGATGAATATTGCGGAGGTATCCGTAATGGTAAAAAATTAAAAGCAGTAGTAGCTGGTGGTTCTTCGGTGCCAATTTTACCAGCAGCATTAGCATTAACAACAGCTAAAGGCGAACCTCGTTTAATGACTTACGAAAGTTTATCGGACGGAGGTTTTTTAACGGGTACAATGTTAGGCTCTGGTGGTTTTATTGCAATGGACGAAGACACAAGCATAGTTAAAAATTTATTCACGTTCTCTCGTTTTTATCATCATGAGTCTTGCGGACAATGTTCGCCTTGTCGTGAAGGAACAGGTTGGATGGAAAAAATATTACAGAAGTTCTTGAACGGAACAGCTAACGAAAGTGATGTGGATTTATTATGGGATATACAATCAAAAATTGAAGGTAAAACCATTTGTCCGTTAGGTGAAGCAGCAGCATGGCCTGTAGCAGCAGCTATACGTCACTTTAAACATGAGTTCATTGAAATTGCACAAAAGAAAAAATTTGTGGATATTTCTCATTACGATAGATTAAATAAATTGGTAAGAGCGTAAGTGAAATTTTTAGTTTACATATTTTTGTTTATTTCATTACTGTTTTTTTCGTGTGGAAAAAATCAAATAAATGAAGGGATTAAAGTTATTCATGAAAGTACTTATGGAGCTGTTGAAAAATTTGGCAAGATAGAGAAGAATGATTTTATAGATAGCGTAATATCCTTATATAATGAAAAAGGAAAACTTATAGAGGAAATCTACAGCTCGTATAAATATTTATATAAATACGATGCAACTGCAAACATCTTTGAAAGAACTAAATATAATAAGAATGCAGTAATTTGCGAGAAGGAAACTTATACTTATGATTCTAATGGAAATTTAAACGAACAGACGTCATACACAGAAGATAAAAGTAAAGAGCCTAAAAAAACAAAGGAAGATTTTTTTAAAGAATTTTTGGGATCAGGCGACACTGTCGATAATGCACATACTAAAGTTGATGAAAAAGAAACTGTAAATACTAAAATCGAATTAATATTGAACAGTAAATATATTTCTAAATACAATGAAAATAATAAAATAATTGAACATAATTGGTATAACTCAGATGGAACTGTGAGAAATAAGTGGATTTATAAATACGAAAAAGATGAAGTAATTGAAATTAGCTACAATTCAAATGGAATAATGACTCAAAAAAGCGAATCTTTTTATGATAAAAGCGATAAAATTACAAAAACGTATATTTATTCTGCTCAAGCTATTTTAGATAAAAATGCTGAGCCGTTGTTATCAGCAGAAATAAAATACTTGTACGATGATTACGGAAATATTATTGAAGAAAGTAGTTCTTTAAATGATGCTTTGCTATATAAAAACACTTACAAGTATGAATATGATAGTAAGTTAAATTGGATTAAACAAGATGTTTTTGAAGATGGAAAGCCAACAATTACTAAAGAAAGAAAAATTATTTATTATTAATAATTTAAAAAAATACTGCACAAATTAAATAATCAAATTAACGTTGCAAAGAATATAATGCTAAACCAAATAATAACAAATAATCTCCCACAAATTAAATCATTATGCCAATCGCATTATGTAAAGGAGTTATATGTATTTGGGTCAGCAACAACATCTAAATTTAATGAAAATAGCGATGTTGATTTTTTATATACTATGAATAATGTTCCATTAGAAAAATCTGCCGATAATTTTTTTGATTTATTATGGGCATTTGAAGCATTGTTTAAAAGAAAAATTGATATGGTTTCTCAAGCACACATGAGAAATAGAATATTTATTGAAGAGGTAAATAACACTAAACAACTAGTTTATAAGTCTTGACAAAAAAAGAATTAAAATATTTAGTAGATGTTCAACTTTTTATTGAAGAGTTAGAGAGTTTTTTTCCAAGTGAAAAAAAATTTGATGACTTTAATAAGAATGTTTTATTGAAACGCGCAGTTGAAAGAATATATGAAATAATTGGAGAAGCTATTAAAAATTATAAAAATGAAAATCCACCATTTGAAATATCTTATGCAAAAGAAATAATCGGATTAAGAAATATTATTTCACATGCGTATGACTCTTTAGATAATGAAAAATTGTGGTCGATATTAATAAATCATATTCCTCAATTAAAGATTGAAATAAACACTTTAATAGAAAAATACGATATTTACTTAGGATATAAAAAATGAAAGTAACGATAGACGGAATAGAAATTGATGTGCCAAAAGGTACAACCATTCTTCAGGCAGCACGTATGATTGGTGCGGAGGTAGCTCCACCAACGATGTGTTATTATTCTTCACTAAAAACAAGTGGCGGTTATTGCCGTACTTGTATTGTAAAGGTAACGCAAGGTAGTGCCGCTAATCCTACACCAATGCCAAAGCCGGTAGCAAGTTGCCGTACGGAGGTAATGGAAGGCATGGTGGTTGAAAACACCATTAATAAAGATGTATTAGAAGCACGTAAAGGTGTGGTTGAGTTTTTATTAATGAATCATCCTTTAGATTGCCCAGTGTGCGACCAAGCAGGTGAGTGTGATTTGCAAAATTTAGGATATGGGCATGGCGCAGCAACGACGCGTTATGAATTTCCTCGCCGTGAATTTGAAAAAATTGATATTGGTAAATATGTTCAGTTGCATATGACACGTTGTATTATGTGTTTCCGTTGTGTAAAAGTGGCTGAGCAATTAACAGATAATCGTGTACATGGTGTTATGCACCGTGGTGATGCAGCAGAAATATCCACGTATATTGAGAACGTAATTGAAAATGAATTTTCGGGTAACGTTATTGATGTTTGTCCAGTTGGTGCATTAACTGATAAAACATTTCGTTTTAAAAGCCGTGTTTGGTTTACTAAACCGGTTGATGCAACTTGCGATTGCAAAAAATGTTCGGGTAAAGTTCGCTTATGGATGAAAGGCGAAGAAGTATTACGTGTTACGGCTCGTAAAGATCAGTGGGGTGAAGCAGAAGAATTTATTTGTAACGATTGTCGTTTTGAAAAAAAGAAAACAGCCGATTGGAAAATTGAAGGACCATCACCAATACATAAAAGTAGTGTGATTTCTCAAAATCATTACAATCATTTAAATGAATTAAAGGTGCAGGTAATGAAACAACAAAAAGCACTTGGTTTTATGGATATTAATAAAAGACCTTAATCAATATGACAACATATCTTATCTATAAATTACTATTATGTGCGGGGGTTTTTCTACTGTGTCTTGCTGCGGCTGCCTATGCAACGCTTTGGGAACGAAAGTTCGCGGCTTTTTTACAAGATAGAAAAGGACCAAGTCGCGCAGGTTGGGGTGGAATTTTACAACCATTAGCGGATGGTGTAAAAATGTTTATGAAAGAAGAAATCATTCCCAATGTTTCTAATCGTGCATTATTTATTTTAGGGCCTTGTTTATTTATGGTTACAGCGGTTATAACAAGTACAGTTGTGCCGTGGGGAAAACCTATAGTTATTGGTAATTACACTTACGATTTACAAATTACAGACATTAACATTGGTGTTATTTACTTATTAGGTGTTGCATCTATTGGTGTGTATGGTATTATGATAGGTGGTTGGTCATCTAACAATAAGTTTGCGTTATTGGGAGCTGTGCGTGCTTCGTCACAAATGATTAGTTATGAAATTCCGATGGGAATTGCATTAATCGCTTTAATTATTTCTTCTGGCGGATCATTAAGTTTAAAAGATATAGTAGAAGAACAAGATTTACACTATGCTAATATAGTTTGTCAACCACTTGGCTTTTTAATTTTCTTTATTTGCGCTTTAGCAGAAACAAATCGTGCACCGTTTGATTTACCTGAATGTGAAACCGAATTAGTTGGAGGTTACCATACAGAGTATTCATCAATGAAATTAGGCTTGTATTTATTTGCTGAATACATCAATATGTTTATATCATCAGCTATTATGGCAACGTTATATTTTGGTGGATATAATTTCCCATTTGCACACGAATTCTACACTCACTTTGGTTTAGCTGAAGGTTCTGCGCTAGTTTCGATGATTGGCTTTGGTGTATTATTAGCTAAAATATTTGGATTCATTTGTTTATTTATGTGGATACGTTGGACTTTACCACGTTTCCGTTATGATCAATTAATGAACTTAGGTTGGAAATCATTATTGCCGTTATCATTATTAAACTTAGCAATAACTGTAGCTATAGAATTTTTTAGAGGAAACATTCATTTTTAATAATTTATAATAATGAAAAAAATATTTTTGAATACATTTAAAATACTTGAAGGATACCAATTGTGGAGCTTAGTTATTGTTGTAATAATTTCACTAATCACTGGACTCTAATCACTAATCACAGAAGAAAATGCAATTAACAAATAGAAAAGTAGTCGTATCAAATAAGGAGCAAAGTTTTGCCGAAAGAATTTATCTGCCTGCTATTTTAAAAGGGATGGTGATTACAGCAAGCCACTTATTTAAAAAATCGCCAACTATTAATTACCCCGATGTTAAGCGTCCAATTGCGCCTGTATATCGTGGACAACATGTATTAAAGCGTGATGATAATGGTGCTGAACGTTGTACTTCTTGTGGTATGTGTGCTGTAGCTTGTCCAGCAGAAGCTATTACAATGACTAGTGGTGAGCGTAAAAAAGGCGAAGAACATTTGTATCGCGAAGAAAAATACGCTGCAACTTATGAGATTAATATGTTACGTTGTATTTTTTGCGGTTTGTGCGAAGAGGCATGTCCAAAGGAAGCGATCTTTTTAACGGATCGTTTAGTTGATACAGAATTTGAACGTAAAGATTTTATTTACGGAAAAGATAAATTGGTTGAAAAAATGGATAATCGTGTTGATGTTACAAAACGTCAAACATCGGCAGTTTTAGAATTTAAAAAAACCTTAGGTTTAAAACACAACGAATTATTCGACTCTAATAAATTAAATAAACATTAATAGCCTCCCCAACCCCTCCGAAGGATGGGCTTGTTGAAGTTAATCATGAAACTTAAAAATGATAATTAAATAATTATAAATCACTACTTTTCTCCTCCCCTTCGGGGAGGTTGGGAGGGGCTTAAAAAAAAAATATGTTAGGATACACAATCACACAATGGCTTTTCGGAATATTATCATTCCTTGCAATTATGTTTGCATTAATGGTAGTGTTTACACGTAATCCTGTTAATTCAGTTTTATACTTAGTATTAACTTTCTTTTGTATTGCAGGGCATTACTTATTATTAAACGCTCAATTTTTAGCAGTAGTACATATTGTTGTATATGCAGGAGCTATTATGGTCTTGTTTTTATTTATCATTATGTTAATGAATTTAAATGCAGATACGGAGCCACGTAAACATATCGTAACGCGGATTATTGCCGGAGTTGTTGGTGGTATGTTATTAGTAGTAATGGTTGGTACTTTAAAAGGTGCAGAGCAATTACAGTTACAACATTATGGCCCATCTCAAATTGGTTTGGTTAAAAATTTAGGTAAAGTATTATTTACAGAGTTTTTATTCCCATTCGAAGTTGCCTCTATATTATTATTAGCTGCCTTAGTTGGTGCTATTATGATTGGTAAACGCGAAACTAGTTCAGGAATTAAACAACAAGATTAAATTAATAAATTACTCATTCAAAAAAATCAACAATTAAGTTATGATCAATAGTATTCCAATTAATTATTACATCATGTTAAGCGCAGTGCTTTTTATTATTGGTGTAGTTGGTGTAATGGCACGCCGTAATGCCATCATTGTTTTTATGTGTGTTGAATTAATGCTTAATGCGGTTAATTTATTATTAGTTGCATTCTCTACATTACATAACGATCCATCAGGACAAGTATTTGTATTTTTTATTATGGCCGTTGCAGCCGCTGAGGTTGCAGTTGGATTAGCCATTTTATCGATGGTGTACCGTAATTTCAAAACAATTGATATTGATTTATTAAGCAGATTAAAGAACTAAGTATATGATGAAACTTGTAACACTTATTCCGTTATTTCCTTTGTTAGGATTTTTAATTAACGGTTTTTTTGGAAAAAAAATAAGCAAAACACTTTCTGGGTGGATTGCCAGCTTAGCAGTATTAGCTTCGTTTTTAATATCTCTATTTGTATTTATAGATTTATTGGAACATCCTGAAGTCAAATCTCATGTAGTTTCGGTATTTTCATGGATTAATTCAGGTAACTTAAAGATTCCCTTTGAGTTTTTAATAGATCCTTTATCATCCTTGTTTTTATTAATCATTACAGGCATAGGGTTTTTAATTCATATTTACTCAATGGGTTATATGCACGATGATGAAGGCTTCGCACGTTTCTTTACCTACTTGAATTTATTCGTGTTTTTTATGTTGTTATTAGTGTTAGGTAACAACTACTTAATTATGTTTGTTGGTTGGGAAGGTGTTGGTTTATGTTCTTACTTATTAATCGGATTCTGGTTTAAAAACACAGCTTATAATAATGCCGCTAAAAAAGCTTTTATTATGAACCGAGTAGGTGACTTAGGATTTTTATTAGGCATCTTATTAATTTATGTTACTTATGGAACTGTAACTTATGGCGATGCTTTTTCTATCGCATCTAGCGGAAGCGAAGCAACAGTTACAGCGATAGCTTTATTATTATTTATTGGTGCTATGGGAAAATCGGCACAATTACCATTATATACCTGGTTACCAGATGCGATGGCAGGTCCAACACCAGTATCTGCATTAATCCACGCTGCTACTATGGTTACAGCAGGTATATATATGATTGTTCGTTCAAATGTATTTTATTCAATGTCAGAAGTAGCATCAGAAGTTGTTGCCGTAGTTGGTGTTACTACAGCATTATTCGCAGCAACGATAGGTTTATTTCAAAACGATATTAAAAAAGTTTTAGCTTACTCAACGGTATCTCAATTAGGTTTAATGTTTTTAGGTTTAGGAGTTGGCGCTTACAGTTCATCTGTATTTCATGTTACAACACATGCCTTTTTTAAAGCCTTATTATTCTTAGGTGCTGGATCTGTTATACATGCAATGGGTGGCGAACAAGATATGCGTAAAATGGGTGGATTAAAAAAAGCTCTACCAATTACATTTTTAACGATGGCTATTGGGACTATTGCTATTAGTGGTATTCCTCCGTTCTCAGGTTTCTTTTCTAAAGATGAAATTTTAGCACATACTTATGAGCATAGTCCGGTGTTATGGTTTTTTGGAATGTTAACGTCTATGTTAACTGCCTTTTATATGTTCCGTTTATTTTTCTTAACCTTCTTTGGTAAATTCAGAGGAACACATGAGCAAGAACATCATTTACATGAATCGCCTCCAACTATGACGATCCCATTAATTGTATTAGCTATTTGTTCTGTATTTGGAGGATTATTAGGCTTGCCAGAATTTTGGCACCAAACAAATTGGATAGGTGAACATTTAGCACCTATTATTATGCATAAAAACCCTAGCACATTACCACACGATACAGAGTGGATGTTGATGGGTATTGCTACGTTATCTGCATTTACAATTATTTATGTGGCTTATGTTATTTATATGCAGCGTAATATTCGCCCATTACCCGAAGGCGCTAAAATGCCTTTAGTACAAAAAACCATTTATAATAAATATTATGTAGATGAAATTTATGAAGCGCTTATTCGCAAACCGTTAGATATGGTTTCTGAAATTATTAACTACATTGATGTGCATGTGATTGATAATATAGTTGATGGATTTGGAGTTGCTGTAATGGGTATTAGTGGTGTAGTTCGTAAGGCTCAAACAGGACATATTGGAATTTATATTTTCAGCATGGTGATGGGAATTATTTTAATTATGTTTTACGCACTTATTAAATAATTAAATTAAAAATTAAATTGTAAATAAATTATATGTTAGTAGGATTATTAATAACGTTACCGCTTATTGCCAGTTTACTGGTATTCTTTACACAAGGACAAGCTAGCCGTAAATTGGCTTTAGGATTATCTATTGTTGAATTTATTTTAGCAATGGTTGTGTTTTTTCAGTTTAAACATAATCCGGATAATGCCAATTTAATAATGAATTGTCCGTGGGTTGCCACTCTTGGAATTCATTTTGCGGTAAGCATTACTGCACTTTCGTTGTTAATGGTATTATTAACGACGTTTTTAATTCCGTTAATTATATTATCATCCTTTAATACTGATTATGAAAAACCAAATGCGTTTTACGGATTAATTTTATTAATGCAAATGGCATTAATAGGTGTGTTTACGGCCAACGATGGATTTTTATTTTATGTGTTTTGGGAATTAGCTTTAATTCCTATTTACTTTATTTGCTTAATGTGGGGCGGAGAGCACCGTGCAAAAATTACCTTTAAGTTTTTTGTGTACACATTATTAGGCTCGTTGTTTATGTTGATAGGCTTTATCTATTTATATAATCACACCGGCTTTACTACTGGTTTAAAATCGTGGGCAATTAATGATTTATACGAAGCAGGAAAAACTTTAAATGTAAGTCAACAATCATTTGTGTTCTGGTGTATATTTTTTGCTTTCGCTATTAAAATGCCAGTGTTTCCTTTTCATACATGGCAGCCAAATACTTATGTTACAGCGCCTACTCAGGGTACGATGTTGTTGTCGGGTATTATGTTAAAGATGGGAACCTTTGGATTAATTAAATGGTTATTACCTATTGCGCCTTTAGCATTAGAAAAATGGGGAGGTTTAGCAATTGGATTATCGGTTTTCGGAATTGTTTATGCTTCGTGTATTGCTATTGTTCAAAAAGATTACAAACGCTTAATTGCATACTCATCTATTGCTCACGTTGGATTAATATCGGCAGGTATTTTAGCGGCCAACCAACAAGGCATACAAGGTGGTTTAATGCAAATGATGGCACACGGTGTTAATGTAGTGGGGTTATTTTTAATTGCTGATATTTTAATGCGTCATACTGGTACACGTGATTTGGATAAATTAGGTGGTATCAGAAATATGAATGGAAACTTCTCAGTATTATTTTTAGTTATTATGTTGGGCTCTGTTGCCTTGCCGTTAACGAATGGTTTTGTTGGAGAGTTTTTATTAATTAATGGGGTGTATCAGTACAACGCATGGGTAGCGGCTTTTGCAGGCTTAACAATTATTTTAGGTGCTGTGTATATGTTACGTAGTTACCAGGCTATTATGTTAGGTGAGCGTAAAGATTCGGCTATCGCCTTTGGTTCATTAACATCAACCGATAAATGGGTACTCTATATTATTTGCTTTGCTGTAGTTGCATTTGGTGTGTATCCAAAGCCATTAAATGAGTTAGCAGAAGAAGGAACAAAAGCAATTTTAACATACATTAAATAAAACAATCGTAAATAAAAAATATGAAAGGTCTTTTTATCATTAGCGGATTAGGAATTTTAGCCATGTTGGCAGAAATTTTTAAATTCAAAAAAGCATTATATCCAATTGTTTTAGTTGGTGTACTTGGAGCATACGTGTGTAACTTAATGGAGTGGGGGCAAAACAATATGTCTATTCCTATGTTTAATAACATGATTGCCTTTAATGATTTATCATTAGCATTTAGTGGTGTAATTTTAATTACCTTGTTTTTCTGGTTTATTTTAGCGAACGATTATTTCGAACACGATCACATCACCGATCATTTTGCTTTAGTATTATTTGCGGTTGTTGGCGCTTTAATGCTTACGTCATTTAAAAACATGACAACTTTATTTTTAGGAATAGAGATTTTGTCAATTCCTATGTATGTATTGGCGGCAAGTCGTAAACGCGATTTAGCATCAAACGAAGCCGGATTCAAATATTTAATCATGGGTTCATTTGCATCAGGTTTTTTATTATTTGGTATAGCTTTAGTATACGGCGCAACAGGTAGTTTTGATTTAATGGAAATCCGTTCATACATTTCTCATTCGCAAGGAACGATGCCTTTGTTTTTTTACGCAGGTATTTTAATGATATTAGTAGCAATGTGTTTTAAAGTAAGTGCAGCACCATTTCATTTTTGGGCACCGGATGTTTACGAAGGATCTCCAACTGTAATTACTGCATTAATGAGCACAATTGTAAAAACAGCAGCCTTTGCAGCCTTTATGCAATTATTTTTAATTGTATTTGGTAAAACTAACGAAACATGGAGTTTAGTATTATCTATTATCATTGCTTTATCATTAATCATTTCTAACATTACAGCGGCTTCGCAACACAGTGTTAAACGTATGTTAGCGTACTCAAGTATTAGTCATGCAGCATTTATGTTAATGGCCATTTTGGCTAATGCTAAAGGATTTGCAAGTGTAAATGCTATTTTATATTATTCATTAGCGTATTCAATTGGATCTATTGCAGCCTTTACTGTCGTATATAATGTTTCAAAAACAAATGATAACACAGGAATTGATGCCTTTGATGGTTTAGCAAAACGTAACCCGTTAATGGCTTTTTGTATGTTAATTGCCATGTTATCTTTAGCAGGTATTCCCGTTACAGCAGGCTTCTTTGCGAAATATTTTGTGTTTACAACATTAATTGGCACACCGTATAAATGGTTATTAGTATTAGCTATTATAACATCAGCAGTTGGTGTGTACTATTATTTTAAAGTAATCATTGCGATGTACTTTAAAAAACCACATCATGAAGAAAGTTTCGTTATAGAAACATCGCATGTTTTATTGCTTGTGTTAACGGCATTATTTACAGTTGCATTAGGTGTTATGCCAAATGCTGTTGTTGAAATTTTCGGGCATTAAACCTCTTTAATAATCTAGTTAATTATTTCGAATTAAAAGTGATAAAGCCCCAGATAATAGTTATCGGGGGCTTTGTTTTATTAGATATAATGAGGAAAAATATTTTTTGATTATACTAAAAAAAGCATTTTATTTTAAGAAGATAAAATATCTAATATTTTTAACATCTCTGGATTTAACTCCGTGATATGTTTTATAGAATCTTCAAAAGGAGTATACGTAACTAATTTATCTACAATTCCTACCATAACATTGCTTTGATTTTCCTGTAACGCTTTAATAGCATAATACCCCATAAAGCTAGCATTTACACGTTCCATACAGGTTGGATTTCCACCACGTTGAATGTGTCCTAAAATAGTCACCTTTACATCAAACTCGGGACACTGTTTTTTTATAATATTTCCAATGTTTACAGCACCACCATTTTCTTCACCTTCGGCTACTATAATTATTTTGCTAGATTTTGATTTACGCCAATCTTTTATTTTTTTAAGCAGTAACTCTAAATCGCCTTTACGTTCAGGAATTAAAATTGCTTCGGCTCCACTGCCAATAGCGCTTCGTAAAGCAATTAAACCTGCATCGCGTCCCATAACTTCAACCACAAAAATTCGATCGTGACTTTCAGCTGTGTCTCTAATTTTATCAATAGCATCAACTACATTATTAATAGCAGTATCATAGCCTATTGTAAAATCAGTTCCTACTAAATCATTATCAATAGTGCCCGGACAACCGACTGTTTTTATGCTATGAATTTTACTAAACTCTAAAGCGCCTTTAAAACTACCATCACCACCAATCACAATAAAGCCATCGAGCTTATGTTTTTCAATGGTAGCTTTTGCTTTTTGCATACCTTCCGTTGTACGGAAACGTTCGCTACGAGCAGTTTTTAATATAGTACCACCTCTATGAATAATATTTGATACTTTACTTTTAGTTAAGTTAATATAATCATCATCAATTAATCCTTCGTAGCCGCGGTAAAAACCAACTACATCTATCTGTTCGGCACGTGCCGTACGCACTACTGCACGTATACAAGCATTCATCCCGGGAGCATCTCCTCCCGAAGTTATAATTCCAATTTTTTTTATCATCATTTTTAGTACTAGTAATGTATACTCAAGGTATAAATTTTTATGATGATTTACAATAATTGTAAGTGTGTTTTATACATCTAGTATATCCCGCTCTTAAGGGGGCAGGGGGAGGAATGGTTACAACTAAATTATTCCTCCTCCGCCTTTCAGGCACCTCCTCTAAAGGAGGAAACTGTGTGTGCTTTGCTTATTAAAAATAAAAACGCCCAGTACTATATAAATACCGGGCGTTTTTAAATATGAACTCACTAAAATTTATCTGCAACCAGCGTCGCGGTAATCTTTTTTTGCATTAGGGTTATCTAATACTTGAAACGACATAAATGGCGTGCCAAATAATTTACAGTAGCGTTCCGAATTTTTTTCTTTCGCTGTGTGCAAAGCATCACTGAATGTCCGGCTATAAAACTTTTCAGGTAAGTGCGAAGCAATAGAGATATAGCTGTAAACTAAATTTTCATCTACTTTTGGTGCTTTTAAATAGGGTTCTAAAATTGTTGACGCGAATTTATAATCTTTTGCACGTGTAAATACATACGCTAATTTTAAAGCATTTTGCCAGCTAGCTTCTTTAAAATTATAAAAGCCTTTTATTTTTGCAATGCACGCATCTATTTGAGCTTCTGAACCTTCTAATGTATCAAGTGATTCGATAATTTTAAATTGCCACTCGATGTTTAAACCATCAACGAATTTTTTAGCAATTTGAGATTTATAAAGCGCATCAATTTCTGTTTGTGTTTTTGCTTGTTGTTCTTTTGTGCCTAAAGTAGTATCTACTTTTATGCTTGCGAATATACGGTTATAGCGTACAATTTCGTTTGATGGATCTAATTGCTCTAAGCGTTTTAATTCAGCAACATCATCTTCATCTGCAATACTGCTATTTGCTAAATAGTTATAGTATACTTTATTATTCATTAACGGTACATACTTAGCCTCATTAGGAATTTTCATACTATCCAAAACATCATCAGTATATTTTTTCTCTAAACGCTTGTTAAATGCGTATTCCATTATTTTATAAGCCTGATCCGTTTTTCCATTTTTTACAGAACGATTAAAAGATACGGTTGTAAATTTTTGTTCCTTATCGCCTGTTACATCATACGTTACATCCATTACAATTTGCGCAAAACGTTGTTTATTAAGAACTGGCTCTAACTCTTCCTTTAAATGATTATCGGAATTAATTTTTTTAATGGCTTTATCTTTCCCTAGTTTTACTAAGTCATCATACTTACCACCTTCTTGTTCCATCTCAAATAATCCCCAGCTATCTTTTGTTTCAATTTTAGGTGTTAATTTATTTTTTTGCATCCCTTGTAAAACCTTCACCACACTTTCGGCGCGCTTACGCTGTAGTTTTGCATTTGCAGAGGCATCACCTTCTATAGATGAATAAGCGTAAATAAATAACCCATCAATGTTAAAATCAGGTTCGTTTAAAGCTTGAATAAAGGGCTGTACATCTTCTGTTTTAAACTCCGATTTATTTCTTTCGAAAGGAATGTTAAAGTTTAAAATTGAACTTTCAGAACGAGGCTCAAATGGCGGTTTTAATCCAACACTTCCATTCGCAGGTAACAAACCAATTGGGGTATTACTTTCTTGGTCACCGTTTTCTAAATAAGTGCGAGTAACTGTTTTACAAACATGGCCATCTTGCACTACAATTAAATTTAATTCGTAAGGACCAGTAATTTTAGGATCGAACTTACCCATTAACAAACGCAACTTATTTATTTTTTGAGCTTTTTTTGCTTTAGGATCCGGCTTAATTAAATTTTTAGCAAACACTTTATCTTTATAAACAACTTTTTGCATAATTCCTTTATTTTGAAAGTTGTTATCCAAAATATTGTAATCTGCTTTATCGTATTGCGCACGCTGAATAATATCAACTGCTAAGCCATCTTTAGTTTTCTTTAGTAAGCGTTTTAAATCTTTTAAGTTAGCATACTCTAAATACACTTTACCATTTTCTACTTTTAATCCTTTTTGTAATACATCGTAATTTTTCCATTTATCACAATTCTTACACGCTTTAGCATCAGGTGTTAATAGTTTTTTTGATTTGGTATTAAATGGAACAGACAATTCTTTTTTCTTTTTTGCGCCAGCATTAAAACTATCATAACCTCCAAAGGTTGCAGTTGCATATACTTTCTTTTTATCTTTATCCATGATACAAGTAATGCCAATCATCATGTATTGCGCTTTTAATAAAACCTCTTTATCTTTTTTGTTATTTTCCCATCGTGTATAAATTACTTTAGCTACATCAGCTGTTTTGTAATTGTCGCGACCTTTACTAACAGGAGCATTCATAGCTACTTCTTCACCTTTTTTTGTACCACCTGATTTTACTAAGTTCTTTTGAACTTTTGCAGGATCAACTTTTACTTGTCCTGACGATGCCATTTTTCTTGCGTCAATTAAGGAAGATTTAATTAAAATGTTGTTGACTTCAAACGTATCTAATCCATTTTTTATTCTGAATTTATTTAATTCAGATACTAATACATTAGGTAAATCATCAATGTTAAAATTATCCTGAGCATTTGCTGCTAATGCAGAAAAAAGAAATACAAAAAGTATAAAAAAATGTTTCATAGTGGCTTTAATAGTTTATGAACAAATATTGCAAAAAGGATTTGAAACTAGCGTTTGTAGTATTCACAAAGTTTCAACAATACGGTTAGTGCGAATCTGTAATTTACTTGTATTTATAAAGTAACCACAGCGCTTAGGCCATGTTCGTTTTGCTTAAAATTTACTTTTGCATCTATTTGATTTGCTAAGTCCATTATTAAATCTATACCTGAGCCGGTGTGGTTATTTTTATCAAAACTAGTTTTGCCATTATCATTAACTATAAATGTAATAACATTGTTTTTATCTTTATTTAAAGATACTAGTAAATTATTTTTGGCATTCTCTTTAAAAGCATGCTTGTAGCAATTAATGAGTAGTTCGTTAGCTATTAAACCTAAAGGGATTGCCTGGGTAATATCTATGCTAATATTTGAAATTTCGGTTTCAACCATAGTATTAGTTTTTGAACCAAAAGTGTAATTAATTTTTTCGATAATTGTTTTTAAAAACGTGCCAAAATTCATAGTTGAATAATTATCAGTCATGTATAACTCACTTTGAAGTATAGATAACGAGTACATTTTAGAGAGTAATTCTTCAAATATTCCTTCAAAATGTACATTATCGCATTTGTTTTTTTCAGTTCTTAAAAGAGCCATAATCATTGCTAAATTATTTTTAACTCGATGATTTATTTCTTTTAAAAGAATAGTTTTTTCTGCCACTATTTTTTCAAGACGGTTATTTGATTTACGTAATTCGATTAATCGTACTACCTGATTAGCCAATGATTTTAACGATTCTATTTGCCTTTCAGATAAGTTTCGTGGTTTTACATCGCCTACGCATAAGGTGCCGATGGCTACACCTATTTCTGTAGCTAAAGGTACACCCAAATAAAAAACTAAATTAGGTTGATTTATGACTAAAGGATTATCGTGAAACCGTTTATCTATGCGAGCGTCCATAATAATCATGATTTCATCAGGGTTATTAATAGCGTGTGCGCAAAAAGAAATATCGCGTGATGTTTGATTTACTGGAAGTCCATGATGGGATTTAAACCACTGTCTGTTTTCATCTACAATAGTAATTAATGAATAGGGTAGTTCGCAAATTTCAGCCGCCATTCGAGTAATATCGTCGTATTCCTTTTCGTGCTCCGTATCTAGAATAAGACAATCATTTACAGCAATTAACCGTTCGTGTTCGTTAAAAGGAATATCTGGCTTAATCATAATACAAGAATCAAAAGTTAACACTAAAATAGGAGCTGTTTTAAAAATATAGATCTAAGTAAAAGAACAGTATGCGCAATAAAGATACGAATAATACATGATAATTATACCTGAACACCAACTACACAAACGTCGTCTACCTGAGGACAATTACCTTTCCACTCTGTAAAATTTTGTTCAACAATTTGTTGTTGTTTATTTGCGGTTAAATTATTTATTGAAATAAGTAATTCTTTTAATTGTTTATTTTTAAATTTCTTTTCTTTCATACCTCCAAATTGATCAGCAAATCCATCAGTAAATAAGTATATTGAATCTCCTTTGGTTAATGGTATTTTATGGTTTGTAAATGGAACCATAGAAATATGTTTACCTACAGGTTGTTTGTTTGATTTGACAATGGTTAAATTATTATTTTTTGTGTAGTATAAATTAATATTGGCTCCAGCATAATTTAAGCTAAGATTATTTAAATCTAAAATGCAAAAGGCAATATCCATTCCATCCTGAATAACTTCTACACTATTTTCAAATGTTTCGATGATAATGTTACGCGTTTCATTTAATATTGTAGCTGCATTTTCTAAACCAACTCGTCTAATAGCTCGCTTTATAGATGTGTGGCAAACCATACTAACAATGCCTCCAGGCACGCCATGCCCTGTACAATCAGCAACCGCTAAAATTATTTTGTCCCCAACTTTTTCAGCTAAATAAAAATCACCCGAAATAATATCTTTTGGTTGATAATAAAAAAAACTGTTTGGCAAAAAATCTTTAATGTTTTGGCGAGTTTTTAAAACAGCATTTTGTATACGTTTTGCATAATTAATGCTATCCGTTAATTCTAATTTTTGTGCTTTTAATTCGGTTAAGGTTTTGTTTAGCTCTTGTGTTTTATAATGCACTAATTCTTTTAAATCATCCTGATAATTTTGAAACTTTTGATTGTAAAAAGCTTGAATTAATTTGGTTGCAGCCATAGAGGCAATCGTTGTCAATATTTTTAAGTCGTCCTCAGGATAAAAATTTCGAGAAGGATGCTCAGAATCAATTACACCTAATGTTTTACCGTCGTATACAATAGGAACCGCAATTTCAGATAAAGCCATTTGTCCATCTTTAATGTAACGATCATCTAAAGATGTGTCTGCTACAATTTCAGCCTTTTGAGTTTGAGCAACAGAGCCAACAATCCCTTGTCCCATTTTAATTTTAATGGGATTTAAAATATTTAAATCAACAGGATTTTTTGGGCCATGAGCGGCCTTTTGAACTAATGCATTTAAATTTTCATCATATAAATATATAACACAATCTAAATAACCTAATTGAGCAATGGCATTTTTAGCAACAGTCCACAAAATATCATCCACACTTTTTGCATCTAACAAGGTAATGGCAAATTGATTAATGACTTCTAAATAGTATTCCTTCTTTTTTAATTCTTCTATGTTCACTGCAATTGTATTGCTCATAACTGTTACTTAAACATAGGCATTTTTTTAAACATTTGCAAATTCCGAAAATCTTCAAATTCTTATTTCTAGGCAGATATAAACAAAAAACCTCGCAAATGTTGCGAGGTTTTTGAGTGTAATAAAATCAAGAAACTATTAATCTACATTATCATGTAAAAAAGAGTTGTTCGGACGAATCTCATTATTTTCGCCTAACGTATAACGCGATACATTTGATTCTGTTGATGGTGTTGAGTTACTAGTATCAACACTAACTTGTTTGCGCGACCAAGCAGATTCTTTTTCTAATTGAGATAAACCTTCAGGCGTTTTCATTTTAAGAGTTAACTCTTTTAATTTTTTAATACGCTCCTGAGCTAAACGAATTTGTTCTTCTCTTGAATTTGTGTCTGTATTTGTGCTTGATGTTGTTGTGTTTTTTTCTGTTACATCATTAATTACAAACGTAGATTTAGGTGTTTCGTTAGTTGGTGCTGTTGGAGTTTCGTTTACAAAAGTAGTAGTTACTTCTGCAACTGCTTCCTCTAGCGAATAAACTATAACATCTTGTTTAACTTCTTCTATTTCATTTATGATTGGTGATGAAATTTCTTCAGATGCAAAAGTTACTGCAGGAGTTTCTTCAACTGTATCTTTCACATAAACAAAAGGTTCATCAGCTGCTTTTATTTCATCTATGATAGATGTTTGAACTGGCTCTATTTTTGTTACAGTTGGCTCATCTAATTTCACGATTTTGCGCTCAATAATTGTTGGTGCTTCGTAACCTGAATTCATTTTCATGTTAAAGCCTGTAGCGATAATAGTTACAGAAACGTTATCACCTAAAGATGGATCAGTACCGTAACCTGTAATTAACTCAGCAGTACCACCAGCAGCTTCCTGAATAAAATCAGTAATTTCACCAAATTCATCCATTTCAATATCATCACTTCCGCTCATTATATTTAGTAAGACATGGCGAGCACCAGAAATATCATTATCATTTAACAACGGAGAAATTAATGCGTTTTCAACTGCACGTAATGCGCGTTTTTCGCCACTTGCAATTGCTGATCCCATAATGGCAACACCACTATCTTGCATAACCGTTTTCACGTCATTAAAATCCACATTCACATGCATATGTAAACTAATAATTTCGGCAATAGATTTTGCAGCACTAGTTAATACATTATCAGCGTGAGCAAATGCTTCGGTCATTTTTAAACTTCCGTAAATCTCACGTAATTTATCATTACCAATTACAATTAAAGTATCTACATACTTTTTCATTTCCTCTAAACCTCTTTCAGCTTGCTCTCTGCGTTTTTTTCCTTCGAATGAAAATGGAATTGTAACAATACCTACAGTTAAGATGCCTAATTCTTTAGCAACTGATGCAATAACAGGAGCCGCACCAGTACCAGTACCGCCGCCTAAACCAGCTGTAATAAATACCATTTCGGTATTATCTTTCAATAAATTTTTTATCTCATCAATACTTTCAAAAGCTGAGTCACGACCAACTTCTGGTTTTGCGCCTGCACCTAATCCTTTTGTTAAAGAATTACCTAATTGAATTTTATGAGGCACCGGGCTTTTACCTAACGCTTGTTTATCGGTATTGCAAATTATGAAATCTACACCTTTAATTCCTAAACGGAACATGTGATTAACGGCGTTACTTCCGCCACCACCTACGCCAATTACTTTTATAATTGAGCTTTCTTCTTGAGGTAATTCAAATTGCATCATATTATTTGTTTTTAAGAGCCCCTTCCAGCCTCCCCGAAAGGGAGGAGATTGAAGCGTATGTTAATTTAATTATTTTTGTTTTTAATATTTTATTTTTTCGTCTTGTCTCCTCCCTTTCGGGGAGGCTGGAAGAGGCTTTTACTCTACGTCGTCGCTAATCCAATCTTTCGCTTTCGAAACCATATCAGATAAAAAACTTCCAACTTTTCTCGTTGAGTGTCCTTTAACTTCTTCTTTCTCTTTCTTCTTTTGAATTGGATCTGCAGTAGTTTTTATTTCTTCAATTTTGGTTGTATTTGCACCACGTTTTAAATCACGCTCATGCTTTTCAATACCCTTCATTACTAAGCCAATACCAGTTGCATACATCGGGTTTTTCAACTCATCATCTGCACCAGCTAAATGTTCGTTTGGTGTACCAATGCGACAATCCATGCCAGTAGTTAACATCACCAATTGAGGTAAATGTTTTAGTTGTGCTCCACCACCAGTAACAACAATACCACCAGCCAATTTGCGTTCAAATCCTGACGATTTAATTTCGAATAATACAAATTCTAAAATTTCTTCCATACGCGCCTGAATAATTTGCGCTAATGTATTTACTGAAATTTCTTTGTGAGGACGACCTCTTAACCCAGGAATTGATATCACTTCGTTTACCTGATTTTCTTGAGCTAACCCAGAACCGAAACGCATTTTTAATTGTTCAGCTTGTGTTTTAATAATGCCACAACCTTCTTTAATATCATCAGTAATAATATTTCCACCAAATGGAATTACAGCTGTGTGACGAATAATGCCGTCATAAAAAATTGCTACGTCTGTTGTTCCACCGCCAATATCAACTAATACAACACCTGCCTCTTTTTCTTCATCAGTTAAAACAGCATCAGCACTTGCTAATGGTTCTAAGTGTAAATCAATAGTTTTTAATTTTGCGCGATCAACACATTTGAAAATATTTTTTACCGCAGAAACTTGTCCTGTAATAATATGAAAATTACCTTCTAAGCGAATACCCGAATGTCCAATAGGATTGCGAATTCCAGCTTCGTTATCAATAATATATTCTTGTGGAATAACGTGAATAATTTCTTCGCCCGGACTCATTACTAAGCGATGCATATTATCAATTAATTGATCAACATCAGCTTGATTAACTTCTTCATCTAATGAACGACGTGTAACCATACCTCGATGTTGCATCGATTTAATATGCTGCCCAGCAATACCAACGATTACTTCTTCGATATCGATATTGGCTCTATCGCTCGCTATTTTAATGGCCGCTTTAATTGACTCAATAGTTTGTTCAATATTTGCTACAACACCACGTTGCACGCCTAACGATTCGGATTTACCAACGCTTAAAATTTCTACTTTTCCAAATTCATTTTTATAGCCAACTATGGCAGCTATTTTTGTTGTTCCAATATCTAAGCCTACAATTAGCTCAGCATTTTCTGGTATTCTTTTTTCTGATTGTTTATTGTCCATAAACTTATTTTTTAGTGCAAACCACTTGGTTCTTATATTTTATATTAATGGTTGAGTACTTATTCCAACCATCTGTTTTATTTAATCCTTCAGTATAAAATTCTTTTAATCGATTAAATTTTTCATCGATTTCAATAGCTTTACCAAATATTATTTTATGATTTCCGATTGAAGGATATAACTCCAACTCTTGATCATTAGTTACATTTATTTGATGTATCAGGCTTTTTAAAACCGAGTCTTTAGCGATATAGTTTGAGATAGCATAAATATCATCTAACATACTAACTTTACTAAACAATTCGTTTTTGGCAATTTGATTGGCTGAAAATTGATAACGTTGAGAATAAGTTTCGGTAATATTTCCAGTAGCAATAATAACACGAGCGGTGTAATTATCGTTTAATGGCATTAGTTTCGATTTATCATCAATATAATAGCTTTCGCCAAATGCATTTACAACACGAACTAATGGTGTGCGCTGTTTAACATCAACAGTTACATCGCCATTAATATCAACTGCTACATCTGCATTTTCAATTGCAGGATGAGAGTTAAGTGCTTTTTCTAAATCATTTACATTGATGTTTTTTAGTTGTGTGTTTAAAATAGAATCTTTACGATCTTTAAAAAACGCTTTCACATCTTCTTCATCAATAAATGAATTGTCTTCGGTATTTGTAACCGATACACTCATGTTTTCAGCAACTACAGTTTTTTCTTTTTTGCTTGCAAAAGCTAAAGAAGCCACTAGGCCTGATAATCCAATAATCCAAAGAACGATAGTTAATATTTTTTTTGCACTTAGTTTCATTTTATTTATAATGTATTTTGTATCATGTATTCAGTCTGGATACAACATACAGAATACAATTTACCCTATAGGTATAATTCTGTTATCGGTTCGATTAAACTATCTATGTCTCCTGCTCCTAATGTTAATAGTACTTCTGGCGAATGTGTTTTTAAAAATTCAATCACATTTTCTTTTTTGACTAAAAATTTTTCTGCACACTTCATTTTATTCAACAACATTTGAGAGTTAATTCCTTCTATTGGTTTTTCTCGAGCAGGATAAATATCTAACAACACGCAAATATCTAATAAATCCAAACTCTCAGCAAAACCATCTGCAAAATCGCGCGTGCGTGAAAATAGATGTGGTTGAAAAATGCCCATTACTTTTTTATCCGGATATAATTGTTTAGCAGCTGAAATAGCAGCTTTCAATTCTTCTGGATGATGCGCATAATCATCTATATACACGACAGCTTTTGATTTCACATGATAATCAAATCTTCTTTTTACTCCTTTAAAAGAACGTAAGGCTTTGTTAATCACATCACCCTTAACACCTAATTGTTGCGCAACAGTAACTGCTGCTATTGAATTTTCTACATTGTGCAAGCCTGGTAACCCAATGGCAACATGATTTACACACTCAATAGGACTTGTGATGTTATAACAAAATAGGCCATCATTAATTTCTATTGAATTCGCAGAATATTCAGTATCTAAATTTAGTGAGTAGATGAGGCGTTTAACATTGAGGTTCAAATCGTTATCAACATTTTTTTTAACAATCAAAAAACCACCTTCTTTAACCTGATGTGCAAATTGCATATAGGTTTCCAGCATAGCTTTTGGATTATCATAAATATCTAAATGATCGGCATCAACGCTTGTTATTACTGTAATGTAAGGATGCAACGTTAAAAACGAACGATCGTATTCATCGGCTTCAACAACTACATAAGCATCTTTATTATGAGTATCGCCCAGCAATAAATTGGTTTTATAATTTTGAGATATTCCTCCTAAAAAGGCGAAACAATCAATACCCGCCGTTTTTAAAATATGAGTAACTAGAGTTGTAGTGGTTGTTTTTCCGTGAGTACCTGCAATGGCAATGGTTTTAAACTGTTTAGTGATTTCTCCTAAAACCCAGGCGCGTTTTTGTAATTGATAGCCATTGTTTTGTAAATACACAAACTCTGTATGATCTTTTGGTACCGCTGGTGTGTAGATAACTAAAACATCTTCTTTATTATATTTTGAAACGAGGTCTTTTACTAAATGTTCATCTTCATTAAAATGAAGTATAGAACCTTCAGCTTGTAATTGTTTAGTGAGTTCAGTTTCTGTTTTATCGTAACCATACACCGTTTTTCCATAATGATTAAAATAACGGACTAAAGCACTCATTCCTATGCCGCCAGCACCTAAAAAATAATATAATTTATAGTTTAGTATATTCATTATATAGTGTAGTTAGCTAATTTTAATACTTCGTTAGCAATGATGCTTGTTGAGTTTGGCAAACCTAATTGCGCACAGTTGTTACTTAACTCTTGCTGTAATGTTTGATTGTTGATTAAAGCAATAGCCTCTTTAATTAAATCATTTTTTGCTTTATCATCTCTAACTAAAATCGCAGCTTTTTTATTGACTAAAGACATCGCATTTTTTGTTTGATGATCTTCGGCAGCTGTTAATAATGGCACTAAAATACTTGGCTTTTGCACGATGCATAATTCAGAGATAGCACCAGCGCCAGCTCTTGATATGATTACGTCTGCAAAAGCGTAGGCTAAATCCATACGAGTAATAAACTCAACAGCCTTTATATTTTGTGATTCGAATGGAGCTGTATGTTTTTTTGCTGTTGCAAAATAAGTTTTACCAGTTTGCCAAATTAACTGAATGTTTTGTTCTGCTAATAAATGTAACCCATCACTCATGGCTTCATTAATTCCTTTAGCACCAAGACTTCCGCCAATAACTAAAATCGTTTTTTTGTTTTTATCTAAATTAAAAAAAGCAAATGCTTCATCTCTTTTAGATGCAATGTTTGTAATATCTTGACGAACGGGATTACCAGTTAAAATAATTTTCTCTTTTGGAAAAAATTGCTCCATTCCTTCGTAAGCCACACAGATTTTATTCGCTTTTTTTGATAAAATTTTATTGGTAATACCAGCGTAAGAATTTTGTTCTTGCAATAATGCTGGAATGCCTTTATTTGTAGCGGCCTTTAATAATGGCCCAGAAGCATAACCTCCTGTACCTACTACTACATCAGGTTTAAATTCAGCAACAATTCGTCTGGTTTTTAAAAGAGATTGTATGATTAAAAAAGGCAATTTTAAATTAGATAAAGTGAATTTACGCTGCAAGCCTGCAATTGGAACTCCAATTATTTTATAACCGGCTGCTGGAACTTTTTCCATTTCCATTTTACCTAATGCACCAACAAATAAAATTTCGGCATGAGGCACTAATTTTTTTATCTCGTTAGCAATTGCTACCGCTGGAAATATATGTCCACCAGTACCGCCACCGCTTAATATTACTTTTAATGGTTTCATTAATTACTCAGTTATAATATCTTTTTCTTCGTTAGAGCGACTAACACTTAATATAATGCCTATGGCGATACACGTAAACCAAATGGATGTTCCACCCATACTCACTAATGGTAAAGGCTGACCAGTTACTGGAAATAAATTAACTGCTACAGCCATATTAATTAATGCTTGAAAAACTAAACTAAAGCTTAATCCAACAGCCATTAATCCTCCAAATGTTTTTTCCGAATCGCGTAAAATTCGGATGCCTCTAAATAGTAAAATCATGTATAAAAAAAGCATGATAAAACCAGTAAATAAGCCATACTCTTCAATAATAATTGCATAAATAAAATCAGACGATGCTTGTGGCAAAAATGCTCGCTGTGTGCTATTACCTGGCCCCTTACCTATAACCCCACCAGTTGCAATAGCTATTTTTGCCTGCTCACTTTGATAATTATTTTTTGCATCACCTTTACTAAAATTTTCTATACGCGCTTTCCATGTAGCACCACGAGGGATAGCATCAGGAAACTGATAAATGACAATTCCCAGTAATAATGCAAAGCCCATACAACAGCCTAAAATGTACATGATGAATTTTACTTTTACACGTCCTACAAACATTACGAATAAACAGTTTACAAAAAGTAATGCTGATGTAGAAAAGTTTGCTGGAAAAATCAATAAACAAATAAATCCAATTGGTAGTAATAAATACTTAATCAGTGATTTAAAATCTTCTAGTTGACCTTGTTTAATAGTGAGTGTTCTTGCTACAAAAATAATTAAGATAATTTTTGCAACATCGGATGATTGAAATGTTAAATGTAAACCTGGTATTTCAACCCATCTACTAGCATCACCCGCACTTACTCCTTTTATTAAGGTAAATAATAATAATGGAACAACTAAAATAATACCAATTTGTGCAATGCGCGAAAACATCGTGTACTTTAATTTATGTACTAAATACATTATAAAAACACCACCAAAAACTGTAAATGCATGTTTAATTAAATAGGCCGATGTATTACCTTGCTTGTATTTGTGTGCTAAGGTAACGACCGAACTATATACTACTAAAATAGATAATAGCGACAACAGGAAAACGATTGTCCAGATTACTCTATCACCTTTTAAGTATGCGAATTTTTTCATTTTATTTGTGTAGGTGTTAAGCGAGTTGTATTATGCGCTGAAATTTTTTATTTTTCTAATCACTTAACGCTTATCGCTTACTACTAAAGTTTTAAATTTATTGCCTCTGTTTTTATAATTATCAAACACATCATAACTAGGGCACGCAGGCGAAAACAATACTGCTTGATTTTTAACAGCTTTTGCTTTTGATATTTCTACGGCGCTTTCCATATTATCTGCTACTATTAGCATAACGTGTTTATTAAAAATATTTTTTATTTCGGCAAAGCGTCTGCCATAATAAATAACTGTTTTAATATTAAAATAATTAAGATTAGTAAACCATGAGTAATCTGTTTTTAAATCATCTCCGCCTAATATTAAAACTAGTTCAGTATCAACCGAATTAACACTTTCAACTGTTTGTTTTGCATTTGTTGCTTTAGAATCATTAATAAATGTGACATCATTAATAGTTGCTACAAATTCAAAACTATGATCAGTCTCACGACTAATCGAAAATGTTTTTTGATTTAAAATTGTTTCCTTCATGTTATAAACCTCTTACAGCTTGTTTAAATTGAACACCTCTATCTTCGTAGTTTTTAAATAAATCAAAACTTGCACAAGCTGGAGATAATAATACTGCATCGCCTTTAGTAGCTAATTTATAGCACATAGCAACAGCTTCTGCAGCAGTGCCAGCTTCCATAATAGTTTCAACAGATCCTTTAAATGATTTGATAATTTTTTTATTATCTACACCTAAACAAACAATTGCTTTTACTTTTTCTTTTACAAGATCTACTAACTCTTCGTAATTGTTTCCTTTGTCTTGGCCACCTAATATTAACACAGTAGGTTTTTGCATACTTTCTAATGCATACCAAGTAGAGTTAATGTTAGTTGCTTTTGAATCGTTAATAAATTCGATGCCATTTACAGTAGCAACAAATTCTAAACGATGTTCAGCGTTAACAAAGTCTTCTAAGCTTTCGCGAATTACGTCTTTACGTATATCTACTATACGTGCGGCCATTGATGCAGCCATTGAGTTGTAAACGTTGTGTTTACCTTGTAGGGCTAATTGTTCTAGGGTCATAATTAAGGGTTTAG
>JAYSTR010000004.1:0-2462 GCA_043719555.1 Bacteroidota bacterium
CCCCAAACTTGTTCTAAAATAAATTCGCGTGTAAATACTTTGCCTGGTTTACTTGCTAATAATGATAATAGTTTGAATTCCTTTTTAGGGAACACTAATTCAACACCATCTTTATAAACTAAATATTTTTCTTTATCAATTTTTATATTTCCTAAATCAACATTATTGTCAAGTTGTTGAGATGGAGCGTGTCTACGTAATAATGCTTTTACGCGACTTATAAAAACTCTTGGTTTAATAGGCTTAGTAATATAATCATCGGCGCCAACTTCAAAGCCTGCAATCTGAGAATAATCTTCGTTACGAGCACTTAAAAAAGTTATAACCGTATCTTTAATAGAAGCGATTTCGCGAATTTCCTTGCAAGTTTCAATACCATCCATTTCAGGCATCATTACATCTAATACAATTAAATGTGGCAATTCTTTTTTTGCCATAGTTATGGCATCCGCACCATTTAACGATGTGAAAACTTGATAGCCTTCTTTCTTTAAATTGTAGGATAAAAAATCTAAAATATCTTGCTCATCATCAACAAGTAATATTTTATAAAGGTTGTTTTCTGAACTCATAATTACACAACAAATGTAATATTTTATATAGTAGGCTATGTTACCTAATTATTAAGTTTTTTTATTAATTAGCAATGCTTAATGCAAACTTTACTTTTGATACTGTATTTTGTGGCCAAAAATATCATATGAGTCCCGCACTAAAGCAGTTAGTAACAAGAAATAAATTGGCTTTTGATTCTAAATTTTACATCGAATCGTTAAGCTTATCTTATATATTAATTAATAAAGAACTAAAGGAATTAGTAAAAAAAGATTTGCCAGTCGATGCTCTTGAAGTTAAGATTAAGACTACTGATTTAATAAAAATTATCAAAAAAGAATTAAAAGAAAATTCTATTTTAAAAGCGAAATTATCTAAAAAAGTATTTAATGAAGTGATTCATTTTAATAGATTGTATAAAGATGTTTACAAAGAATTGAAATTTCAATATTCTGAAAAAAAGATTTTCGAAACTGCTAAGTTAGGGATAGATTGCGTGGCAATGCTACACACTAATATTTTAAAGGCAAAGCATAATAAATAACTATTTCCTGTATTAAGTTAATGTTAACAAATATGTTTTAACAAGCCGTCTATTTAACATTAAGGTAATATTTAGGTGATATTACAATTAATTTAAAGCCGTTTTTTTGTATCGTAAAATTTAATATGATGCTTAAAAAATTAATGACAATATTCTTAGTAACTCTTACAAGTTTATTGATTTCTCAAACAGGTAAAATTACAGGTAAAATTATAGACAGTAAAACTGGCGAAACATTGCCGGGAGCAACTGTTTTGGTTGAAGGAACTACTAAAGGAGCTTCGGCAGATTTTGATGGATTATTTAGTATTAACAATGTGTCAGTTGGTAAAGTAAACTTAGTTATCAGTTATGTGTCGTATGATACTAAAAAACTAACCGATGTAGTTGTTTTGGCGAATGATGTAACCAATGTAAATATTCTATTAAGCACGGCAACATCTCAAGAATTAACTGAAGTTATAGTGCAAGCTGTAGTAAATAAAGAAAATACGGTTGCTTTAGTTATGCAACAAAAAAATAATGCAAGCGTTAGCGATGGTGTAAGTGCAGAATCTATAAAGCGCACACCTGATAAAAATACAAGTGATGTTTTAAAACGAGTAAGTGGAGCAACAGTGCAAGATGATAAATTCGTAATTGTTCGTGGTTTAAATGATAGATACAATACATCTTACTTAAACGGTGCGCCATTACCAAGTACTGAAAGTGATAGAAAAGCATTTTCGTTTGATGTTTTTCCGAGTAGTATGTTAGACAATTTAGTGATTTATAAAACGGCTCGCCCGGATTTGCCTGGTGAATTTGCTGGAGGTATTATTGATATTACAACGAAAGGTATTCCTGAAAAAAACTTTGTGCAAGTATCAGCAAGTGGCGCATACAATTCAATTACAACTGGTAAAGAGCAACAGTATGGCGATAAAGGAAAAAAAGATTGGTTAGGCGTTGATGATGGAACTAGAAATTTATCAACGGATATTCCAGAGCAAAGAGATTTTTCTCAAGATATACATCAGCAAGCTAAATATGCAAAACAATATAGTACTGGAAATTGGCAAGCTCAATCAAAAAAATTTACACCTAACTCTAGTTATTTAGTTTCGGCTGGTTATAATATTAAGTTAAAGGATAGAGATTTTATAGGAATCATTGGTTCAGTATCTTATAATAACAGTAATAATTTTTTTACCACAACTCGTAATAACCATGAAGTAGCAACTGCTGCTGATGCATCAAAAACCATATCTTTAAATGATACCTACACTGATAATACATATCAAAATCAAAAATTAATAGGCTCGTTATTGAACTTAACATGTAAAATATCGAATAATCATACCATTAGTTCAAAAAATTTATA
>JAYSTR010000031.1:0-14836 GCA_043719555.1 Bacteroidota bacterium
CTTCATAGGTTTTGAGTTTTAGCTTTTCTACTTAAACTCAAAAACATAAAAAAAGGTTACAAACTAAAAATTAACCCCTCTTTGGCTAACTCCACGTTATCAAAAATGGGTTTTGCTTCATCTAAAAATAAATCGAGTTTATCGTAGCGGGCCGAAAAATGACCAAGTAATAATTTTTTAGCCTTAGCTAAATTAGCCATTTGTGCAGCTTGCTTTGCGGTGCTATGAAAGGTTGTTTTTGCTCTATCATGTTTATCTTCTAAAAATGTTGACTCGTGATATAATAAATCAACGCCTTGTATATCATTTGCCAATGCTTCAAAAAACTTGGTATCACTACAAAACGCATAACTTCTTGGTTCGGGGCCTGCCACAGTTAAATCTGCATTTTTAATAGAATTTCCAATATTATCAATGGCATCTAATCCCTTTTTGAGTTTATGAATTTCGGCAAAAGATACATTGAGTTTTTCTAGTTTGTACTTATCAATGTTGCGAGGCAATGGTTTTTCTTTAAATAAAAAACCGGTTGTTTCAATGCGATGCTTTAACGGAATACTATATACTTCTAATTTCTCATCTTCCCATATTAATTGTTTTTCCTTATGTTGTGTATAAACAAACTTTAAAGGATAACTCAATGTGGTATCTGAGTATTTGTGAATAGTTGTAATTATATCTTCTAAATGCTTAGGGCCATAAACAGTCAATTCATTTTGTCGACCCAGTAAATGCATACTTGCCAAAAAACCTGGTAATCCTAAAATATGATCGCCGTGCAAATGACTAATGAAAATATGATTGATACTCTGAAAACGAGCTTTGTATTTACGTAATTGCATTTGAGTACCCTCTCCACAATCTATCAAAAAAAACCTCTCAGCTATATTTAATAACTGAGAGGTTGGGTTTCTGTTTGCTGTAGGCGTTGCAGCGCTACTTCCAAGTATTAATAATTCGAAGGTTTGAGTTGACATATAACCCTCCGAAGTTACAAATTACCCAGCAATAATTAAACGTTTTGTGTTAACGGCATTTTTATATTTAATTGAATAAAAATATACGCCTGCTTTCCATCCGTTTGCATCTAACTCAATAGTGTTTTCGCCATTTTGAGTTGTTACTTTGCGTTCGTAAACTTTTTCACCTAAAGCATTGAATACATTTAACTCTGCAATAGACTCATCTTCAACATAATACTTAATAGTAGTTTTGCCTGTAAATGGATTTGGATAATTTTCTAAAGCACCAAAATGATCTTTATTTAATTTCATTACACCAGTTGGTAATAAAATATTAATGATATAATAATTTAATGATTGAGGGCCTGCAATACTAGTACTACCACCATTTACATTAGGAGAAGCTGGACAAGATGTAAATACTGGGCCGTTGGTATAAGGTTGAACCTCTAAATGTAATGTATAAGATCCTGCAACTGTTGGTGTTCCGTAAATACTGCCACAGTTATTTGCATTACCAGGAAATTTAAACACTGGTGAGCCATTAGTAATTGTTGTTGTATTTACAATAGGCGTTGATGAACCAATATTTAATCCTGGAGGTAAACCATAGTTTGTAATACCTGTTGGATTATACAATACAAATTTATTAAAGCAAAAACGCAAACCTGCTGCCACAGTATCTTTAGGTACTTTTACAGTTAAGTTTTGCACGTAAGGTTGCCCTACTACTCCGCTAATAAAATTAGTAGCACTATCAGGCCAAACCCCAATTTTTGTACTTGCTATAAATGTAGTATTAAGAGAGCATGTTGGAACTTGTGCAAATAAAGCACAAGAAGCTACAACAGAAAAAATTGATAAGTAGATTTTTTTCATGTAAAAATTGTTTAGTTTATAATTTATATCTCATTTATAAGTAAAAATAAGATATAAAATGATTTATAAACTTCGTTTTTGTCGAAAATTGGTAGAAGTTTTAAACAAAAAGGTTGTAATAAACTCAGATATGTACTAGTTATGACTGATAAGAAATAAGAGTTTTACATAAAATAATATCGAATAAGCAAGAAATCAACTATCACAAAACTAAATCACTTATCTCCTTAATAATTTCCGAATTCTGTGTTCTACTTTTTATGCTATAAAAGAGTTTTATTAAATAAAAACAACTCTTCGGTTTCGCCAAAAAGAGTAATTGTGTTTTGATTTTTAAAGCCTAATTTATTTAAGAGCGCAATTGAAGGCTCATTATCCTTAGAAACAATGGCCAAAATATTTTTTTGTGCTAATTGGGTGCTTGCATACTGAAGTATAGCATTCGCTATTTCAAGCCCAAAACCTTGTCCTATATAATTTGGTAAAAATGCAAAACCTAAATCGGGATATTCAAAATCGGCACGTTTAATTAAACCACTCATGCCGATTGGTGTTTGAGTGTCTTTTAAAATCACGCAACTTAACCCAAAACCATGCTCGTTATAACTTTTTAAAGGACCATTGATGATATAAGAAACTGCTTGTTCTTCAGTTTTAATTTGCCGATCACCTATAAAGCGCAACCAACCAGGGCTATTTACTAACTCAATAATAAACTCAAAATCAGATGACTGGAATTCGCGAAGTATGAGACGTTCAGTTTCTAAAATGGGTTTCATTTAAATAAAACCTATTGACGACCAGCTAATAAAAACATTACAGCCATACGAACAGCCACACCATTTTCAACTTGATCCAGAATAATAGATTGACTACTATCGGCAACCTCACTAGTAATTTCAACGCCACGATTAATTGGTCCTGGATGCATAATTACAATTTTTTTAGATAAAGAATCTAACATCGTTTTATCTAAACCATATAACATGGTATATTCTCTTATAGATGGGAAGAATTTGATATCTTGTCTTTCGAGTTGGATACGTAGCATATTAGCCACATCACACCACTCTAAAGTTTTACGTAAATCAGTTTCTACCTTCACTCCTAAACTTTCTATATATTTAGGAATCAGTGTTGTAGGTCCACATACTTTAACTTCTGCGCCAAGCTTTTGTAAGCAAAATATGTTTGATAATGCAACGCGCGAATGTAAAATATCACCAACTATGGCAATTTTTTTACCTTTTAAATCTCCCAATTTTTCTTGCATCGAAAATGCATCTAGTAATGCTTGTGTTGGATGTTCGTGAGCTCCATCGCCTGCATTAACTATTTTGGCATTAACTCGCTTTGATAAAAATTCGGCAGCTCCAGCACTTGAGTGACGCATCACTACCATATCAACCTTCATTGCTAAAATGTTATTGACTGTATCGATTAAGGTTTCACCTTTTTTTACAGATGAAGATGACGCTGAAAAATTAACGACATCGGCACTTAAACGTTTTTGAGCTAACTCAAAAGATAAACGTGTACGGGTAGAATTTTCGAAAAATAAATTGGCAACGGTTAAATCTCGTAAAGAAGGTACTTTTTTAATAGGGCGGTTAATGACCTCTTTAAAGTTTTTAGCGGTATCTAAAATTAATTCGATATCATTTTTAGTGATATATTTTATTCCTAATAGATGATTGACGCTTAAGTTGCTCATAGTTTACAAATATCTTTCTTTAATTACATTAATATGATGTATGGCGTGTCCGGGCATCATAAAACCTAATGATAATACGTTTACTTCACCCGAAGCAGTTTTACCTTTTAATAACAACTCTTTAGATGTTAATTGCTTAAACATTAATATGTTAGATAACCTTACCGAATCAAACTCATCCATTAACAACTGCATGTTTGTTTCAGTTAAATTAGCATTTGCCGCATATAAATTTTCATCAAACCCTGGTAATAACTGATTATCGCCACGAGCAAAACGTAAAGCTCTGTATCCAAAAATACGCTCAGTATCTATGATATGATTAATCACTTGTTTCACGGTCCATTTACCAGTATCGTAAAAATAATTGGCTTTTAAACGAGGAATAGATTCTATAAAATCTAAAGTAGATTGATGATTCGCTTTTAGAGCAGAAATTAAATCTTGTTCAGGAACTAAATCAATATAGTGTGAGTAATAAGGAATATGATCTTTAGGATTTGGTCTCATTTTATTTATCTATTAAAGTTATTCTGTCTTTTCCGTCTAATTCTTTCCAATCAACTTTTACATTTTGAGTTTCAATGGAATCAATCACTACTCCTGTATATTTTGCTTGAATTGGAACGTGTCTGCTAAATCGTCTATCAACCAATACCAATAATTCTACATCATTTGGTCGGCCAAAAGCAAGCATCGCATCTAAACCAGCACGAATCGTGCGTCCAGTATACAATACATCATCCACTAAAATCACATTTTTATCTTCGATGATAAAATCAATATTGGTTTGATTAGGGATTAATTCTTTTTTTCGAAAATCATCACGGTAAAAGGTAATATCTAAATCGCCGCAATTAATCTTCCTTTTTAAAATACCTTCTAATAGTTTTTGAATACGGTGAGCTAAATAAACCCCGCGTGGTTGCAAACCAATAATAACGGAATTACTAAAATCGTTGTGAACTTCTATTAATTGATAGCAAAGACGAGTTAAGGTTACTTCTAACTGTTTATTTTCTAGTAGAACTCTTGGCTTCAATTTTTTTATTATTTGAGGTTAGTTTTTTGTTTTCAGAAAACTGATTTTCGGAAGTTAAATTTAGTTGATAAATTCAAAAAACAAAAAACAATTTTCTAAAAACGAACTTGTTACATAAAAATAGTTTGCGTTCTATCTGGTCCAATTGAAACAATAGAGATAGGCACTTCAACTAATTTCTCAATATATTTTACATAATCAGTTAACTCTTTTGGCAAGGTATCTTTAGATGTCATTTTTGTTAAATCAACACCCCATCCTTTCACTGTTTCGTAAACTGGTGTTACATCACTTGGCTCAATACTGTATGGTAAATAATCTATTTTTTCGCCCTTGTGCATATAATGCGTACAAACTTCTAATTCATCAAAATCCGATAAAATATCAGCTTTCATCATCATTAATTCAGTTACGCCATTAATTGCAATCGCATATTTTAAAGCCGGAATATCTAACCAACCACAACGGCGTGGACGACCAGTAGTAGCACCAAACTCACGTCCAACTTGGCGAATCTTCTCCCCTACTTCATTATCTAATTCTGTTGGAAAAGGACCGCTACCAACACGAGTACAGTACGCTTTAAAAATACCAATAACATTACCAATACGGTTTGGTGCAATACCTAACCCGTTACAAGCTCCAGCACAAATTGTGTTAGATGACGTAACGAAAGGATATGAACCAAAATCAATATCTAATAATGAACCTTGAGCACCTTCGGCTAATATTTTTTTGCCTTTTTTAATAGCATCGTTAATAAAATGTTCGCTATCAATAAAGGTTAATTTTTTTAATTCTTCTATAGCTGCAAACCAAGCTGGCTCTAATTCTGCTAAATTATATTGATAATTATAAAATGCTAATAATTGTTTGTGTTTATCAACTAAAGCATTATATTTTTCTTTAAAATTAGGGCTTTCGATATCACCAACACGTAAACCATTACGCCCTGTTTTATCCATATAAGTTGGACCTATACCTTTTAAGGTTGAACCAATTTTATCTTTACCTTTTGAAGCTTCGCTAGCAGCATCAATTAAACGATGCGTTGGCAAAATTAAATGTGCACGTTTACTGATAACTAATTTTTTATTGACATCTACGCCCATTTCGGTTAACGCATCTATTTCTTTTTTGAAAATAACGGGATCAATAACTACACCGTTACCAACTACATTTAAAGCCGTTGGATGAAATATGCCACTTGGAATAGTGTGCAATACGTGTTTAATACCATTAAACTCTAGGGTATGTCCAGCATTTGGACCACCCTGAAAACGAGCAATAATATCGTATTTAGGAGTTAAAACATCAACAATTTTACCTTTTCCTTCGTCGCCCCATTGAAGGCCTAATAATACATCAGCTTTGATCATAAGTTTACGCTTTTTTAGAAAGCCATCAAATTTACAATTCTTAGGAAACTATGAGCAAATAACAAATTAACAATTCGAAGATTTTTGAACAAAATAGAATTTTCTATTAAAATAAATATGAAAGTCCCAATTGATATTTAAAAAAAAGGTGATCAAACTTATTACTGAATTTAGTGACTTCAAAGTTTACAAATGGCATTAGTTTGTTTATTTTAAATCCAATTCCTGTGCTATAAAAAAGATGAGCGGTTTTTTCATTAATGTTATCTTTTTTAGATTCGCTTTTATACAGAGTATTTGAATAATACCACCCATCAGGATTTGTTGGTGTAACATAAGTTGGATCGGTTTGATATCCCCAACTATATTGTAACTCATCATATGTATATGATTTTGTTGATTTCAGAAAAGAATAATTAAATCCAATTTTATTAATCAATACTATCTGTTTTAATAAGATATAATAACCAATATTCGGCGATAGACTTAAAGCATTTACATTAAAATTAAATTCGTTTTGAGAATAATTAATCTTAACCCCACTTGCATGCCAACCGTATAACTGATGATCATAAAAAGTATGATTTACCTGAGAATTACAATAGCTAAGGCCTAATCCAACAAATAGTTGATGGGGAGTTTTATTTGATTTTAAAAGCCTATAATTTGAACTAAAAGAAATTAACGAATTCATTTTTAATTTATATGAACTTACAGTAACATTTGATTCATCTTGATTATACGTATCAATTGAATTAAATAATTTAAATGGGCAACCAGATAGTTCGAAAATAAACTTGGGATATTGTCTCAATGTATCATTTGCACTTAGTGATAAACTAACTACAGATAACAGACATATCATCTTAATTAATTTCATATTTTAAAACTCCCCACCTGAACCGGCTCCACCACCCTGGCCTCCACCAAAATCAATCGTTGAATCGGGTGTGGTTGTATTGGTTGTTTGGCTTGAAAAGCTTTGTGCAATGATTAAGGCTTCGGCATTGGTCTTTAAGAAATTATCGTCATCTGCATCTTCTAAATACGAAATGCCGTGTTTGGTTGTTTTAAAATAATTAATAGTTATATATGCTAAGGCGATTAATAACATACCAACAACCGTTAAGAGGATTTCGGGATGGCCCATACTAAAATATTTTTTAAAGGTAAATGCCGATAAAGCCGTAATGAGTAGGCCTATCCATAATAACAGTTTATCTTTTTTTAGTAAGGCGTAGGCTATGTATACTAAGGGCACTAAGGCTGTAAGCACATAAAATAATAGGCGTAAAAAGTAATTATCGCCTTGTATTAAATACACATCAAACATACTACTGGCAATTTCTGTTATCACAAAATAATTACACGATGCATAAAACAACATTAAACTATATACTTCGGCCATTTGTATGGGAGTTCTCCAATAAACATAAAGCTCATTACTTTTTTGTTTTTTAATGATGGCATAAACAACCCCAGTAGCAAGCATCATCGCAAAGGGAAGCACCTTCATTTCGGCATCGCCAAACTTAAAAACCATTAAGGCCACCAAATAAAATAGCGCCGAACATAAGCAAAGTGTCATAATTCTATCAATATACCTAAGCGCTAAAAAAGCAAATAAGGGAATGGATAATACCACACAAAATAACGTACTCTCTCCTGAAATAGCGCACACCATAATATAAATACATTTTAATGTCAGTACACAACCAATATATAGTAAGGCATCATCAACTCCTGAGTTATAATGTTTTTTTGTTTTGATGAAATACTCCAATATCCAAAAACTACCTGCACCAAAAATGATATAGATAATACTTCCTGCAAAGGAATTATCAAATAACAGTTCGCCAAAAAAGAGCGAAAACAATCCCATTACAGCAAAAAACAAAATACCTGTAAAAATGAATAAACCCATTTTTATAAAAACTAAAGGCGAAAAGGTTTCTTCTTTATTGGCATTATTGATGGTATCAAATTGCTCTGTACTTAGTAATTTATGAGCACACCAATGCTTTACTTTATTTACAAGTAACGTATTTAAAATGATAGACTTAGAATACGCTAGCATTAGTTGAGCTTTAATAGTTTTTTATAATTTAAAAAGAATTTCACCACTCCTATACAAGATACGATAACATAAATGATAGCAATATAAATAACACCATCGCCACCCGAACCTCCATCTAATAAAAATGAAAATACAGAATACGTGAGTGCTATGTAAGCGTATATAATGGAGAGTAATAAAAACAAAAACGATTGATTGTTTTTAGCATAACTCACATAATACACACAAACTACTATTAACCCTGCAAAACTAACTAGCTTTAAGGGTTGAGAAAATAACGCTCCTAATAAAGCCATGCAACTTAAGTTGATAGCAAAATTATGGTAGGTAAAACTAAAATGGGGTTTAATTTGTTTTCTGTCTGAGAGGATAGCGATACCTGCTAAAGCCATAGCTAACAATACCGACATTATGATTAAATGCATACTCGAAAAATCGTTTCTATCTAATAATTCCATAGGTGTTATAGTTAAACCCAATGTACTGGCTATACCAGTTATACCCAATGATAATACACCTTTATGATCGTAAAGATAAGCAACTACCAAGTAAAACACACTTGGCAATAACGTTAACAAAGCATAGTGGTAACCAAAGGATTGATACTGATATTGCAGATAGCCCACAAAAATACCGACTAACAAACAACCTAACAGGACGATGTAATCATAAAATAGCGAAGGATGTTTTACTTCTGTATGTTGATAGGGTTGTTTATGTTTGGTAATATAATAAAAACAACCTATGCACAAAGCACCAATAATAGCTAAGATAGCTTGGTGACCAATGGTGTCAATATTTTGATAAATTAATAACCCTAAACCTGAGGTAAGCAATACAATACCTAAGTATAAAATAAGGCGCAATTCCCAATGTATAGAAAATGGTTTTTGGTTTTCGAATTGTTCGATGGTTGAGGCTTGCTCTTCTGTAATAAAGCCGTTATTTTTTAAATGGGTAGTTTCGAACATCTTACTAAGATACTAGACATCTTTCGTAATTCAAAAAAATAGAACGCAGATGACGCAGATTGTTTATGATATTTAGTGATTGATTCTATCTAATCCTGTTACAAAAAATTCCTTTTATCATAATCATCCTATTAATCAGCGTTCTATGTTATGACAAAAGATTACTAATTAAAACTTGACTTGGTACACATCCATATTATTACGTGGAATATTAAATACCTCGAAACCACCATCCTGAGGTATCATTTCTATTAAATCAAAACTGGTACACCCTTTACTTAAACCTTCGAAAATTAATGTAAAACCCTTACCATCATTGAGTGTCCAGTTTGGAGCAAAGGTAATATTAAAGGCGTTAAGTAACTTTGCTCGTCGGTCGCTCCCCTGCTCTACTAAATACGTTGATGGCCAAATACGGTAAGCATCGCCACCATCTCCTATACAAGTACAATGTATAATAGTTTGACGCTCCTCGCTTTCAAGCGTTTTAACCTCGATTTTTTCAACAGTTTGTATCATTTTTGTTTGGTAATTCTGAATATAATTTCGTGTAAAAATAGTGTATTAGATAATATACAAAATAAATACTGTATTTTTTTTGTAACCTAAATGTATTTTTCACGTAAAACTAGAAACGGAATCCACAAAACTAGCTTTTTATAAACTTAATGCCTATTATGAAAATAAGATTTACTATTAAAAACATTATCCTATTGGTTTGCCTTTTAGGATTTCCTTCTTTAAAATCTCAAAACAAGGTTGAATTCGAAATTAATGCTTCAGCACTATTTAATGACGAAGCAACCATTGATTATAGCATTATCGTTTATGAAGATGGTACCAAAAAAGATTCGATTTTTGTAAAGAAAACCAAAGGCATTAAATTAACCCTAGCTAGTAATAAAGTTTACTCTATTGTATATAAAAAACAAGATTGTGCTGATAAGTTGGTGATTGTGAATACAGAATTACCTCTAAACTTTGAGGAAGAAACACAAGATCCTTTTGAATTACAAATTGAACTTTCGGCAAAAAACAAAAAAATAAACAGAGAGTATGCTGATTATCCCGTAGCTGTGTTAATCGTAAATAAAACCAAACGCTTATTAATGGCTAGCGAAAGTTACTACAAACTCACTCACTTATAATATAAAACATATCGTCATAAAAAAACTCCAGCTAACCTTAGCTGGAGTTTTTTTTGTAAGAGACTAATAAACTATACTACGTGTACCATATGTGGATCCTCGTAAGGTTGGTCCTCATCCTTAATAATGGCTTTTACCCTAAACCAATATTTTGTACCTGCCGTTAAACCAGTAGCCAAATAGGTGGCATTGTTGGTTACCTTTAATTGTTTCCAATCGTTTTGGTTAATGGGGTCAATTATATATTCCCACACATAACTGGCTCTGCTACCGGCATACACACACTCTAATAACACAGTACCCGAGTTCGAACCTTGCACCGCATTAAATACTTTAGGTTTAATAACCGTGCTTTGTTTAATGGCAAACCCACTGGTAGTAGCCTTTACTTCATCGTCGTTAGCCTCAAACTCCGCCGTTGATTTTATGAGTAATAATACTTTTACTACTCGTTTTACCCTACTTTTTATTTTAACAGCACTTGGCACTGGCTCAGTAATAGCATTGTGCAAATCTGTTTTAGCTGTTGCCAATAATGGCAAGTAGGTTTTTGCTATGGGAAAATTAGCATTACTTACTAAAGCTGTATTTATGGTGTTGCTATACACATCTATCCCACTTGGGTCGAGTCCTTGTACATTAAGGACTAATTTTACTTGGTTCATTTTATTTAAGTTTTTTTTATGATTATTAATTTGATAATTGAGTTATTGAACTGCTTGCTTAGAAGGTGGCATAACGTTTAAGTTTAAATGAATAATTTAGTTTTAAATGCATTTGATAGTTATAACGCAAAGCGTATGCATTTGTTATAGGCTTTAACATCCCTTAACAGTAAGACTTTGTAACTGGTCGGTTTTAGCCCATAACTGGTAAGTTTTGGTAAAAAAAGGTTCACTAAAACTACAATGCAGTAAACTAAAGTTGCTTTACCATAAACAAAAATGTATGACTGTACTGTAAAATATATACGCGTTTAATAAATGGTAAACGCTGTAAGCAATAATAAATAATAATGCCTTACAATATATAATGGTGTATTGTATATTAACCAAGGTAAACATAAATAGATGTTAAGTACACCAAAATATATTTTGGTGTACTAATTTGTACATAACTAAGCAACAATACATAGCTGCTTACAAAAATACATAGCTGTTTAGTAAATGGTAACTTAGGTAAGCCAAAATGCATAACTGTAAACAAAAATATATTTTTGTTTACTTGCTTGTAAGTTAGATGAAGTAAATATGCCAAAGTAGATACCTCACAAAAACATAATAAACGCGCAAAACATAACATTGTCCTTTGATTACCTATGATAAAAAACTTATATTTGAAGTAAAACTAAGCGCCATAAACATTCGCAAAGCCACACACTGTATGAATTACGTATATTTGTTGCGCATATAAGGTATTTATAGCTAACCAGCCAACGAGAACCATAAAACTCCGCAGACAAATCAATATGTATCCAAAATTCTTTCAACCAACAGACATAGAACTTTTTATTGTAAACGGTAAGACAACTGAAGTGCCTAAATGTATTGTGACATTTGAAAAATGGGTTGGAGAACCTGTTAAAGAAACATTTGGTGGAAAACCAATTGTAGCATTTAACAATAGACCTATGTTTGCAGAAGTAGCAATCATGGAGCAATTCATTGCAGACAATTGGCAAGCCCGTTGGGTAGAAACATATGGAAAGAGTAAGTCATCGCCAATCCATTTGTCAGATTGGAAAGATGATAAATACAGAAACCAAATTCACAATCCTATCACAGACACAAACATTTTAAAACTTTTAGATGCAGTTGCAAAACAAAACGACAATAACTATCATGGCTGTTGGGACGTGATAGGGTGGAAAGATGAAAGATTTATATTTGCTGAATCAAAGCGAACAAAAAAAGATAGTATTCGTTCTACTCAAACCAATTGGTTGACAGCTGGACTAAATTATGGTTTAAATTTAAACAACTTTCTTATCGTTCAATGGGACTTTTTGAAGTCCTAAATGGAATTGCTAAATAAACTGTGTAGGCTGGCAAGCTATAACACACAATTTGTTCAAGCCTTGCAGACATCAAAGTTCCCGATAGTAACTATCGGGAGCAAAAAGCGGTAAAAACGTTTTTTAATTTTCTTTTGAAATTGGCTAATTACAGTTAGCTTTGTTATAAGTATTTCGGCAGAAACGGTTTCAACCCCCCTGAAACAAATTGCGAAAACGTTAGCAGGCATTTTAAAAGACAAAAACACTAAGAAAGAATTATGACAAAAATATTATTATTGACTTTGCTGACTTTTATTTCTTTCTATACCTTTCCTCAGCGACAAATAAAAAATGATTCAATTACTGTAATAAAAGAAATTGGAAAATGCTTTAAGTCTGGTAGCGTTAATAAACTTCAAATTACAGAATCTAATACAAATCTAGTAGATAAAGCTGCTCATTGCACTGGCAAAAATGCATCTGACAACAAAAGCTGTTCAAATACCTTTTTCTCCGATATTCTGAAAAATTTTGTCACAATAATTATAGCATTAATAGCAGGTTTTCTAGCCCTATACCAAATGAAAGCTAATATTATTTCGTCAGCCAGAATAAGATGGATTGAAGACTTAAGAGATACGCTAAGTAAACTGTATCCAGCGACATTAGACATACTTAATTCCTTTGAAAACCATAAACTTCAAGCTAAGCATAACAACATTGAAAAAGCAAACGAAAGTTATTTAGAGTATACAAAAAATATGACAACCTTCAATGCTTTATCAAATAAAGTAAGAATGCAATTAAATTCTAATGAGCCTGATCACAAAGCTATTGAAAATATCTTAGACGAAATTGATTCAAAAATTCACCAGGACAATATTTTTAACATAACTGGGGAAGAACTTGAAATGTATCTTAAAAAAATAGTAGTTCATTCTAAGGTAATTTTTAAAGAGGAATGGGAGAAATCGAAAAAGATATATAAAATATAAAAAAACGTCTGCTAACACACGGTTTATTCAATTTGAGCGGAAGTATAAGGCATTTGCAAAAGCGGTCGCTTTCGCGAAAGACAATTATTTTACTTTGCAAATGTCCAAAAAGCAGTTAGATTTGTTATTAGCGTTTCGGTAGGCAAAGCTTCAAACCGCACTTCTTTTAGCTCCAAAACGTTATAAGCAATTTTAAGAAAAAATAATCCAACAACAAATTATCTAAACATGAATACATATATTTACAACAAAACTTACAAAATGAAAAAACTCCTCTGTACAATCATTGCCATTTCTTTTTTCAGTAACCTATTTGCACAATGGCAACAAACTAATTATCCAACATCAACATTAGCAGTTTTAAGTATAGCAATAAGTGGGGCAAATATTTTTGCAAGTTCAGGTAATGGTAAAGTTTCTTTATCATCTGATAACGGAAGTAGTTGGTTATCAAAAAATATTTTAGCAGCAAATACTTCTCCTGTCAATTCATTACTTATAAATGGTGGAAACATATTTGCAGGTACTGTTGGCAACGGAGTTTTTTTATCAGCAAATAACGGAAATAGCTGGATAGCAAAGAATAATGGATTAACAAATTTACAAGTATATTCATTAGTAATTAGTGGCACAAGTATTTTTGCTGGTACTCACGATGGCGTATTCATATCTAATGATAATGGTAATAATTGGACTTCTGTTGGTTTAACTGGCAACTTCGTTTATTCAATTGCCATAAGTGGTTCAAATATATTTGCAGGAAGTAATAATGGTGTTTATTTATCAATAAATAATGGCGCAAGTTGGGCATTTATGAATAGCGGTCTACCAGCTACTGTAAATTCATTTGCTGTCGATAATAATAATGTTTTTGCAGGTACAAATGGGATGGGAATGTCATATACTTCAAATAATGGTATTAGTTGGTCAGGCATTAACAATGGATTACCATCGAATTCTTATATCTATTCCTTAGCAATTAGTGGCACAAATATTTTCGCTGGAGCAAATAATGGAGGTAAAGTTTATTTTTCACCAAATAATGGTTCAGTATGGTACGACGTAAGTTCAGGAATCATATCCGCTTATAATGTACAAGTATTAACACTATTTGGTTCTGATATTTATGCTGGTATGGGAGGTGGAATTGGCATATGGAAAAGACCATTATCGGAAATTGTAACAAACGTTTCAGAAATTAAAAGTGAATTATCGTTTTTGATAGGTCCAAATCCGTTCAATACCGCAACTATAATTAATTTTGCTAAAGAACAAAAAAATACTGAAATAAAAATAATAGACATTAATGGTAAGGTAATAAATATTTTATATGTAACTGGTAAAGAATTATCAATTAATAGGGGTGAAATCAGTAAAGGAATATATAATTTTCAAATATCAGATGAAAACAAAAATGTAGTAAATAGAAAAATCATTATCGATTAATATAAAATGAGCTTTGAGAAATTGACATATTAGTTAGACTTAATTGCCTTAATAATTCAAATTATTGCATCATTATATATGTTTTTAAATAGTCCTATAAATATTCATCCAGGGGCTAGCGAATACAACGAACTATGAAAAAACTAATAAGTAAAATAAAAGACTAAATCATGGATATAAACTATTGTGTTTAGCTATTGTACTATAAATGATTTCATTAATTTTCA
>JAYSTR010000032.1:0-14711 GCA_043719555.1 Bacteroidota bacterium
AAACAACTTCTATCCAACCTTTTCGATGCGGTGTATTTTTGATGTTTTCTAAAAACATTTTATCAATTTATTTATAACAATGGCTAAAATTAAAATAAGATGTGCTAACTTACCTAAAATTTAATTTTAAATTATTCACATCTTATGCAAACTGATCTTTTATTAAAACATCTTAACGCATCCTTAACCGAATTAAAAACTCAAATTGCAGCATTTGAGCAACAATCTACACCTAATGCTATTCAAGCGGAAGCTTTACATACTGCTGTCAGTGCGAGTCATAAATTGATTTCGGCTTATGCAATTTTAAAAGAAAACAAAGAAGTTGCTAATATTGATTTACATTTAAAAATAATGGCTGTACCAACAGCTATTGAAAAACAAGAAATTAAAGAACAAATTATAGAAACAAAACCTATTGAAGCAACGCCAATTGTAAAGCCAATTATCGAAACAAAAACTCCAGAACCAATTATTACTAAAACAGTTGAAAAAGAATTTCCGAAATTTACCATTAACATTAATGATAAATTTAGAATGATAAATGAATTGTTTTTAACTAATGCCAATGAATACAATACAGCAATAGAGCAATTAAATGAAATAAATTCATTACACGAAGCGACTACTTATTTAAAAGGATTAAAAGATATTTATGATTGGGATGACGAAAATGAAATGGTAAAAAAAATTAGCTCATTAACTCAAAAACGTTTTTCGTAATCTATAATGAAAAACAGTTTATTCTTTTTAATAATAAATTTGATTGTTGGACAAAACGTTTTAGCTCAAGATACATTATACGCAAGACACATTATAAAAAAACTAACCTCGAAAGAATTATTAGGAAGAGGTTATGTAAATGACGGTGTAAATAAAACTGCAAAGTTTATCACATCTGAAATAAAATCCATTGGTTTATCAAAATTCGGAAAATCGTACGCGCAAACTTACACAATGAGTGTGAATACTTTTCCGTCAACAATGAACGTAATTGTTGATGGCAAACATTTAGTTTCTGGCGTCCATTATTTAATTGAGCCTTCTTCGCCTACTTTAAAAAATGGTTACCAAGTTTTTAAACAAGATAGCGTAACTTATTTAGCCGCCGATGGAAGAAGACCAGCTCCTTTAAAAATAAAACTCAAAAAAAAATTAACCTATACGGTTGATACGGAAGTTGATTCTATAACCACCTTACTATTATTAAAAGATTCATTTCCTAATGATTTAAAGACTGTCGATTTAAATTTTGAAAATAAATTTATTTCAAAATTCAAATGTCAAAATATATGTGCCTATATCAAAGGCACGCAAAACCCCGATAGCTTTATTGTTTTTTCGGCACATTATGATCATTTAGGAGCTATGGGAAAAGATACTTACTTCCCGGGAGCTAATGATAATGCAAGCGGCGTAAGTGTCTTATTAAATTTAGCAAAGTATTACAAAAAACATCCGAGCAAATATTCTATTGCCTTTATTTTTTTTAGCGGCGAAGAGGCTGGATTACTTGGATCTAAATATTATACACAACATCCTGTATTTCCTTTAGCGAACATAAAATTTTTAACCAATTTAGATTTATTAGGTACTGGAAGCGATGGGATTATGGCAGTGAATGCAACAATTTATAAATCTCAATTTGAAAAACTACAACTTATCAATCAAGAAAAAAAATACGTTACTCAAATAAAACAACGTGGTAAAGCTGCTAATAGTGATCATTATTGGTTTTCTGAAAAGAATGTGCCTTGCTTTTTTATTTACACGATGGGTGGCATACAGGCCTATCACGATATTTATGACGTTGAAAAAACATTACCACTAACTGATTATATTGATATTTGTAAATTACTCATTGACTTTACTGCTACTTTATAAAACAAAAAAAGAGCAAACATAGTTTGCTCTTTTTAGTAAATATAAATTAGGGTTACGCAGATTTCTCTTTGTATTTTTTAATTTGAGTTTTAAGGGCGTCGCAAGCTAAATCAATCGACTCTTCAAAAGAGGCAGTTTGTTTTTTAGAAAATAATTCTTGTCCTTTTGCGTGTAATTTAATTTCTACAATTTTATTTTCACCATTCGACGACTTATCTAATCTGAATGTTATATCACTGCTCGTAAATCCGTCGTAAAATGTTTTTAGTTTGTTTACTCTTTCGTTAGCTAAATCAATTAATTTTCTGTCTGCATCAAAATGCACTGATTGAATGTTCGTTGTCATAATTAATCCTCCTGTTTATGGTTTATTGGTTTATATTAATTGTCCCCGCGGGGATGTGCTTGCTTATAAGATTTTTTTAATTTATCAATGGTGTTATGGGTATATATTTGTGTTGCATTTAAATTAGCGTGACCTAATAAATTTTTAACAGCATTTATATCAGCACCATTATTTAATAAGTGAGTAGCAAAAGTATGTCGAAGAACGTGAGGACTTTTCTTTTTGTTAGTAGATACAAAGGACAGGTACTTTTTAACGATGGTGTAGACTCTTGATTCGAATAAGTTCTTGTTTTTTAAATCAACAAATAAATAGATGTTAGATAAGTGTTGTTCTTGTTTTACGTTAAAATACAACTCAAGGTTACGTTTTAATTGTAAAGAAATAGGAACAATTCTTTCTTTGTTTCTTTTGCCTAAAACTTTAATGGTTAAGCCATATAAATCAACATCAGCCTGCATTAAATGTGTTAACTCTGATCGTCTTATTCCTGTTTGATATAAGAGGTCTATAATTAATTTATCTCGTTGTCCTTCAAAATCATCAGGGAATTTTATTTTATCAAATAAATCAACCATTTTACTTTCTTCAATAAATTCAGGCAAACGCTTAGTATTTTTCGGTCCTGTAATCTTACTCATCGGATTAACAGTGATAACCTGATTTCGAATTAAAAACTTAAAAAAAGATTTTAAAGAAGACAACTTTCGATTAATTGTTTTTGAAGATTGCTTTGCTTCAAAAAGAGTAGCTACCCACGCACGAATAATTTGATAATTAACTTCAGTAATATCTACCGAGGAGTTATCGGAAGAGTAATAAGTAATAAAATCCGAGAGGTCTCTTTTGTATGCAGAGAGCGTGTGCTTAGAATATTTTTTTTCATATTCTAAATAATCAAAAAAGGGAGCAAGGTGGCTATTAAACATAAAAAACCTAAGAGTATACCGAATTTAACTAATTAAATTCAATTACTCTTAGGTTTAGCTATATTTTAAATAAAATTAGCTTATTCAGCTAATCCTAATTGCATTTTTTGCTTGTAAGCTGCTTTTATACGAGTTTGTCTATTAGTGATAGACGGTTTTTCGAAATTTTTACGAGAACGCAATTGTTTAACTACACCTGTTTTTTCAAATTTCTTTTTGAACTTTTTTAAAGCTTTTTCAATGCTTTCGCCTTCTTTTACTGCTACTATTAACATTTGTTTATTTTAGTTTTATAAATATTTTTATTCGGGTGGCAAATATACGGGCATAAATACAAAAATCCAAATTTTAGTAACAATTAATTGTTTATTTATTTGGCTTTATGCTCCAATATTACACTTTTTTAATCTTTAAATAAAGGATATTTCTCCATCATTGTATTAACTTTTGCCTTTAATTTCGCCAATTCCTTAGGATTTTCTTTGTTTTTAATGGCTGCGTCAATAAAATCAACAATTTTTAAACATTCTTTTTCTTTTAATCCACGGCTAGTAATTGCAGGGCTACCAATTCTAATTCCAGATGTTACAAAAGGTGATTTATCATCAAATGGAACCATATTTTTATTTACTGTAATATCGGCTTCACCTAACACTTTTTCAGCTTCTTTACCAGTAATGTTTTTACTACGTAAATCAATTAACATACAGTGGTTATCTGTACCACCAGAAATAATTTTATAGCCTTTTTCAACTAAAGCCTTAGCTAAAGTTTGCGCATTTTTAATGACTTGCACACAGTATAACATATATTCATCAGACAAACACTCGCCATAAGCTACTGCCTTAGCAGCAATAACGTGTTCTAATGGGCCACCTTGCGTTCCTGGAAAAACGCCCATATCCAAGCAAGCGCTCATCATTTTTAATTCTCCCTTTGGCGTTTTATCACCCATAGGATTTTCAAAATCTTTCCCCATCATAATCATCCCACCACGAGGTCCACGTAATGTTTTGTGAGTAGTAGTCGTAACAATATGGCAATGAGGCAATGGATCATTTAAAATCCCCTTAGCAATTAAGCCTGATGGATGTGATATATCCGCTAATAATAAAGCGCCAACACTATCCGCTATTTTGCGCAAACGTAAATAATCCCAATCACGAGAATAAGCAGATGCTCCACAAATAATCATTTTTGGTTTTTCTTTTTTAGCAGTTTCCTCAACTTTATTATAGTTTACTAAACCTGTTTTTTCATCTACACCATAAAAAGTTGCGCGGTATAATTTACCTGAAAAATTAACAGGAGAACCGTGAGTTAAATGCCCACCGTGTGATAAATCAAAACCTAAAATAGTATCACCGGGTTTTAAACAAGCTAACATTACAGCTGCATTTGCTTGTGCTCCAGAGTGAGATTGAACATTAACCCAAGCTGCTCCGAATAATTCTTTAGCTCTATCAATTGCTAATTGCTCCACTTTATCTACTACCTCGCATCCACCGTAGTAACGTTTAGAAGGCAAACCCTCTGCATATTTATTAGTTAATACGCTTCCCATAGCTTTCATTACCTGATCGCTCACATAATTTTCGCTAGCTATTAATTCAATACCACGAGTTTGGCGTTTTTTTTCTTCGGTAATTAATTTAAAAATGGCGGTGTCTTTTTTCATTTTATTAAAGGGTTTTATCTGTGTTAAATTTACTATAAAGAGTATGTGATGCAATCATAAAAAAGGCAACTAATGGCGATTGTGCTATACCCATAATCCATCGACTTAGAGTGTATTCCTCACCATTATATTGATGTTTAAATAAATAATTATATAACATTATGATTGATGAGCAAAAAATTAATAGAGCATAAATATAAATAATCCAACGACTAAATGATTTAGTATTACAAATTATTTTAACGGCAAAGTATGACGTCATAAAATAGGCTAAAAAATAAGCGATTGTTAATGCGTATTTAGAAAAATAAATGATTTTATAATTGTAATTTAATAAAAACAACATGCTGGGAGGTAATGTGTGCTCTTGGCGCTGATAATAAAGGTTATAGAGGTGAGAATTTATATTAACAAAAATAAACTCGCGAGAAAAACCCAGCAGAGCAAATAAAACAATAAATAGCAAATATTTTAATTTAATATTCATTATAGATTTTTCCTTGAAAATTTATTTACCCACAGCATCCATAAACTGAACACAATACCGTACACTATAAATGTAAATGTGTAGGTGTGATTAAATGCTAAATATTTCGGATAATAAAGTGCTATAAGGGATAAGCTTATAATTCGTAATGAATTAGAAAGGTGTATAATAAATGCCCCTAAAGGGATAAACCAAAGTTTTTGTTTTATAGCACCAGGATAAGCAATAATAAAAACTGCAAATAAAAAAATTAATGTTAAACCATTGCAAGGTCCGCCTATCCAAACACCATTTGAGCCATCTATGCCAAATACCTGAAAATCATCTACCTCTTTACTTTCAAAGGTTTTATAACCAAAAGCACCTAAAAAAGCAACGCAACCATTAATAATAAATCTAATAAATTGCTGATCGATTTGAGTATGCTTTTTTATAATATGCTCGTGTATCAAAAAACAAGCTAAATACAAAAACATTGCTTTTAGTAAAAACATGTAAAATCTATTCTTACTAATTATCGAATATGTTTTATTAAAATCTATTATAAGGTTAAATTATTATACGATCGTAAAATTATACAAATTATTGATACTACAATTGTGCTTAGGATGTAAATACAAATATGTATATTTGTGTGTAAAAAAAATTTGTGGAACAGAAAAAGAATACCGCACCCATACAAATAAATGATGTGAAAGTAATTTGGAGAGTGATCTCCAAAAATTGGTATATTCCATTAATTATTGTTCCGATTTTTTATTTACTAGGTTATTTTTACGTATATAAACTGGCAAACGTTTACCAAGCTTCTGTTGAGTTATTAAAAACAAATGATACTTATTATAAGAGTAGTTTAATTACAGATGAAGGAGGGTTCTATAATGCATCAAAATCTTTTGTAGATAATTCAAACGAAATACGAGTTATTACCTCATTTGATTTAATGAAAGAAACCGTTCTAAAATTAAAAGATCGACTTCAAGTTTCCTATTATTTAGTTGGCAGGGTTAGGCGTTCGGAGCAGTTTTCTGGAATGCCTTTTTCAATTATTGTAAATAATCTAAATCCTAAATTATACGAAGCTCCTATTTCAATTAAAATCATCAATTTTGATAATTATGAATTATCCTATACAATTGATGGAAATGAAGTGAAAAAAGTTGGGCGATTTAATCAATCGTTCATAGACATTGATTTTAATTTTTTTGTAGAGCGTTCACCTACCTTTTCCCATAAAGCTACTACTTCACTAAATTTACTTGACTACGAAATTAACATACACGAAATAGATCACGTGGTATATGGGTTTCAAAATACCTTAAAAGTTACAAATCCAGATTATACTAATGTTTTGGTTTTAACCTTAGATGATATTATTCCTGAGCGCGCAATATTAGTTTTGGAAATGCTATCGAAGCTTTACATAGAGAAGTCTGTTAATTCGAAATTTCAAATTAATGAACGCACGATTAACTTTATCGAAAAACAATTAGAAGAAGTTCACACGTCCTTAAAAGAGATTGAGGATACAATGCAGAATTATAAAAAAAATAATTCTATTTTGGATTTAGAGTGGGAACGTCAAGATTTTTTCGGAAAACTATCTAAATACGATGGGCAAAAATCATCTTTAGATCTAAAAATAGGTGCTTTAAACGATTTAGAAAAATATATTATTGAAGATAAAGATCCGCAGTTTTTACCACCTAGTGTATATTTAGTTGATAATGATGTCTTTTTAACCTCATCTGTCTCCGAATTATATAATGCTCAAATTTCTTTAGGAACTATGCTTTCTTCAACAAAAGAAGATAACCCTCATGTAATAGATGTTAGGCAACAAATAAAGAAGTTAAAACAAAATATGTTGGTTTATATTAACAACTCTAGAAATGCGACCTATAAAATTATAGAAAATATTAATGGTCAAATTGGCACATACGCTCATGAAATTAAGGAAATACCTGTTAAGCAAAGAGAAATAATAAATATTCAGCGAAGCGTTGCTGTAAATGAAGGATTATATAACTTTTTATTGCAAAAGCGAGCTAATGCTAAAATCGCTAAAGCTACAATTATAACTGATGTGCAAATTATTCAGAAACCACGAAATAAAGGGGTTGTTAGCCCAGATAAAAATAAAATTACCTCAACATTTATATCAATCGGACTTGGTTTATCTTTATTAGTTGTCTTGATAAAAATTATGTTTTTTACAACTATTCAAACTGTTGATGAATTAAAAGAAAAAACAACATTGTCAATTATATCTGATTTACCATTTCAAAAAAATGTTTCGGATTTTGGTTTTGTAGTTGACGAATTACCGAATTCACATATTGCAGAGGCCTTTAGATTATTTAGAACAAATTTGCAGTATATCATCCTTAATTCTGGCAAAAAAACCATATTATGCACGTCTAACGGACCTGGTGAGGGTAAAACATTTGTAACTATCAATTTAGGTGCCATCTTGGCAAAAGGTGGAAAAAAAATAGTTATGTTAGAGTTAGATCTTCACAAACCTCGTATACAAAAAGCTTTGCAAATGAATGCGGATGTTGGTATTAGCACTTTTATGATAGGCAATAGTACTTTAGATGAAATTGTGAAACCAACGGTCATTCCTAATTTATATACTATTTTATCTGGACCAATTCCTCCTAATCCTTCTGATTTAGTTTTATCTGAAAAATTAAAAGAACTGATTGATTATGCTAAACAAAATTTCGACTTTGTGTTAATTGATACACCACCTGTAGGATTATTATCCGATGCAGCATACTTAATGCAATATTCCGACATTAATTTTTTAGTATTAAATACCAAATTTGCTAATAAAGCCATCGTTAATTCGTTTCAAAAACTAGTAGATGACAATAACATTAAAGATACGTATTTTGTTTTAAACGGAGTAAAACGCCAGCGTTCAAGGTATTATTATTCTCGTTATGGATATGGTTACGGCTACGGATATGGCTACGGATATGGTTATTCAAAAAAATCATAATTTATTGAAAGAATAAAATCTTGTGCCAATACAAAATGCGTGAAAAAAACGGCATTATACTTGCATTGTTTCGCAAAACGAGTAAATTTGTTACTCAATAATGATAGAAACGCTTATATCATCCAAAACACGAATTAAATTGCTAATCAAATTTTTTTTGAATAGTGATAATACAGCGTATTTACGGCATTTAGAAGAAGAATTTAATGAATCAACTAACGGTATCAGGCTTGAATTAAACAAGTTTGAGAAAGCCGGTTTTTTAGAGTCATTTTTGGAAGGAAATAAAAAAATATTTAAAGCAAATACCAAGCATCCATTATTTAACGATTTAAATAGAATTATTTTAAAAATGGTTGGTGTAGAATACGTTTTGGAATACATATTGCAACGAGCTGGTGGATTACAAAAAATATACATTACAGGTAAATTAGCTAACGGGCAAAATTCAGACATTATTGACGTAATATTAATTGGTAAAGATATAAACACCGAGTTTTTAAAAGAACAGTTTATTAAAGCAGAAAAAAAGCTTTCAAAAACGGTAAATTATACCTTTTTTGAGACAGAAGATTTTTTTGAAGAAAAATTAAAAACCACTAATGAGAAATCATTATTGGTTTGGAGTAAATAATATAAATATTTTTTTATTTATATAAAAGTACCTACTTAGTTTATGTGACTGAGGAGGCGAAGCCGTAAAAAAAGTTAAGTAGTGAATAATTGGCACGCAATATATGTTAAATCAAGAACAGAAAAAAAAGTAGTTGATTTATTGATTAATAATAGTATAGATGCTTATTTGCCAATTTTAAAAACAATGCGCCAATGGAGCGATAGAAAAAAAATGATTGAAATGCCGTTATTTAACGGCTATGTATTTGTAAACATTAATCCAAAACAAAAAGATGATGTTTTACATACAAATGGCGTAGTTGGCTTTGTAAAACACTGTGGGCAAATGGCCGTAGTTAGAGATATTGAAATACAACAATTAAAGCAATTAATAGATTTAGGATATATTGTAGATGCAAACCAAATAAAGCAAAAAATAACAACAGGCGATAAAATTAAAATAACATCTGGTTTATTAAAAAACTTGGAAGGTTATGTATTGAACGACAGCAATGGAAAATACATGGAAGTGGTTTTAGAAACCATAGGACAAAGTATAAAAGTTAAATTACCACAAGAGTTATTAATGCAGCTATAATTTATGACATCAGAACAACCTATTGAAAACTGGGACTTAGTATTAAAACCAACAAACAAATGGTACGACGTCCGCCTAAAACAAGTGTGGCGTTATCGCGATTTATTACTTTTGTTTGTAAAACGCGATTTTGTTTCGGTATACAAGCAAACCATACTTGGCCCATTGTGGTTAATAATACAACCCATTTTAACAACTATTACCTTTACTATTATTTTTGGAAACATTGCAAAAATAGGCACAGACGGCATACCTTCTGTTTTATTTTACTTGTCAGGCTTAACTTTATGGGGTTATTTTTCTGATTGCATTACAAAAACGTCAAATACTTTTGTAGCAAATGCTTCAGTGTTTGGTAAGGTGTATTTCCCACGATTAATAATGCCTTTATCAATATTGGTTTCTAACCTCATAAAATTAAGTATACAGTTTTTTCTATTTTTAATTATTTGGGTTTATTATTTAATTACTACAGATATAGTTAAACCAAATGCATTTATGTTATTATTACCAGTATTAATTTTCATCATGGCTGGTTTAGGCTTGGGCTTTGGATTAATAATTTCAGCCTTAACAACAAAGTATCGCGATTTATCTTTTTTAATAACCTTTGGCGTGCAATTGTTAATGTACATTACTCCAGTTGTTTATCCCTTATCAATTGTAAGTCAAAAATATAAAACATGGTTATTATTAAACCCATTAACCTCAATTATCGAAACATTTAAATACGCCTTTATAGGGGTTGGAGATATTAATCCGGCTTTACCATGGTTAGGTTATAGTTTTTTGTTTATGTTATGCATAGTTGCCTTAGGCGTTATTATTTTTAATAAAATAGAAAAGTCCTTTATGGATACGGTATAAAATTATGAGCAAAGAAATTGTTATACGAGTAGAAAATTTAAGCAAACAATATCGCTTGGGGCAAGTTGGTACCGGTACCATATCGCACGATATTAACCGCTGGTGGAGTAAAGTAAGAGGAAAAGAAGATCCTTATTTAAAAATTGGCGAAACAAATGATAGAACCAAGACAGGCAATAGCGATTATGTATGGTCGTTAAAAGACATTAATTTTGAAGTAAAAAAAGGAGAAGCACTAGGTATTGTTGGTAAAAACGGAGCAGGGAAATCAACCTTACTTAAAATTTTATCGCAAGTTACAACACCAACAACTGGCATGGTAAAAGCCAAAGGACGAATAGCATCTTTATTAGAGGTTGGTACGGGTTTTCATCCAGAACTATCTGGACGCGAAAATATTTTTTTAAATGGTGCAATATTAGGTATGACCAAGCAAGAAATAAAATCAAAGTTTGATGAGATTGTTGATTTTAGTGGCGTTGAAAGATATATTGACACACCTGTTAAACGTTACTCATCAGGTATGTATGTGCGGTTAGCTTTTGCAGTAGCAGCATATTTAGAATCTGAAATTTTAATTGTAGATGAAGTTTTAGCCGTGGGTGATGCTGAGTTTCAAAAAAAGTGCTTGGGTAAAATGAAAGATGTAAGTTCAGGGCAAGGGCGTACAGTTTTATTTGTAAGCCACAATATGGAGGCGGTGAAAAATTTAACACAAAATGCTGTAGTTTTAAAAAACGGAGGTTTAATTTATGATGGTGATACGACTTCTGCAGTTAATCAGTATTTACGCAATAATGACCTTAGGAATTCTCTAATTTTTGAAACACAGGCAGAAGCCATAGGCAATGAATTTATAAAAGTAAAAAGTGTACAACTAAAATACGATGGAGAAATATTAAGTGTTGATAAAGAAATTAAAATTGAAATTCAATATTGGAATCTCACAAATTTTGATATGCTCGTTGTTGGTTTCGATTTGATTCATATTTCAGGCATTACTGTTTTAAGCACAGGTATAACATGCATTAGTAAAGTAAAACAAATAAATATTGCAACATGTATTATACCAGCCAATTTTTTAAACAATGATATCTACTCTATTAATTTAATGTTTTTAACTAAAAACATTATGCCCCTTTATATTAAACCAGAAATTATAACATTTGAATTAGAAGACACTTTAAGAGATTCAAATCATACTGGTAAGATAAATGGAATAGTAAGGCCTCAACTAATTTGGGAGTAAAATATTGATGAATAAAATTTATTTCCCGAATTTAAATGGCTTACGTTTTGGAGCAGCTTTATTGGTAATAATTTACCATATTGAACAATTTAAACAGATATTCGGGTATCATAATTATTTGAATGTACCGTGTTTCCATATAATGGGAAAACTAGGCGTGATATTGTTTTTTGTATTGAGTGGTTTTTTAATTACTTATTTATTGCTTGAGGAAGAAAAACAAACTAATACAATTTCAATAAAAGATTTTTACATAAGACGAATATTAAGAATTTGGCCCTTATACTTTTTAATAGTTGTTGCAAGCTTTTTTTTACTAAATAAAATATCTTATTTGCAAATCGATAATCTATCCAGTCTTGTTAGTCAAGATATAATAACAAAACTAGCCTTATTTACATTTTTTTTGCCAAATATTGCTCTAGTTATGTTTACACCAATCCCCTACGCCTCTCAGCTATGGTCAGTTGGAATTGAAGAACAATTTTATTTAATATGGCCATTGCTCATAAAATATACTAAGCAAAAATATTTAATACTTTATGTTATAATTTTTGGATATGTTTTTATGAATGTATATGGTTTTAATTTTATTAAATTTCATTTCGCGCATACTAAAACTCTAAATCTTATATCTGAGATATGGTCAAATTTCAGTATTGATTGTATGGCTATAGGAGGCTTATTTGGGATGAGTAGTTATTATAAAAAACCAATGATGTCATTTTTATTTAAAAATTACGTTCAATATATCGTGTTGTTTTTATTAATTATTTTAATAAGTTTAGGGATTCGTATACCTTATATTCATTATGAATTTTATGCTATTTTATTTGGTATTGTCATAATAAACTTAGCTACTAATCCTAAGCCAATATTTTCATTAAACAATATATTATTAAATTATTTAGGTAAAATTTCATATGGTTTATACATGTTTCATCCAATAGCAATTGTTTTAGTTTTAAAATTATTGAAGTTAGGCAGTATAAATTCAGTCATAATAGAATATATCAGCTGTGTTACAGTTACAATTTTACTATCGAGTATTTCATATAAATATTATGAAAAACATTTTATTACTTTGAAAATGAAATATTCAAAAATATTGAGTGGGGATAATACTGGACCTATTTTGAAATCATAAATAAAGAATAAATGAAAAACAAATTCACAAAAGTAAATTCGGGTGCGTAAATCAACTCTTATAATTGGCTCAAACAGTATTTTATCAAAACAATTGGTAATTGATTTGGGTGATATTTACGATATTGACATTGCTTACTCTGGCGATAAAAGTGGAGTTGAAAAAGCTGAAAATGTAGATTTAATTTCTATAAATAATCTATTTCTTACATCAAAAACATATAATTACGTAATAATTATAAGTGCTTTTATACCTGATAATAAAACAATTAATACCCAAAAGTTAGTTGATGTAAATGTTAGTTTGATTGAAAAAATAACATTGAAATTTAATCAGTCAAAAATTATATTTTGCTCTTCGGTTTCTGTGTATTCTCCAACTAGTAACGTTATTACAGAAAAAACTGCAGTAAATCCAATAAATGAATATGGTATTTCTAAATTGTGGGCCGAAAAAATAATTGAACGCAATTGCCAATCGTATGCTATTTTTAGAATATCGTCGTTGATAGGCGCTGGCATGAAAAACAATACATTTATCCCATTAATTATTGATAACGCCCTTACACACAAAAAAATTACCATACTTGGCAACGGTAGTAGATTGCAAAATTACATTAACGTGTGCGATGTAAGCAAACTAATTATAAGCAGTTTATCTTATAATGAAAATGAATTGTTTTTAGCTGTTAGTAAAAAATCGTATAGCAATACCGAAATTGCAAACACGGTAAAAAAAATAGCTAATTGCGATATTGTTTACCAGGGAATTGATAATTCGTTATCCGTATCCTACGACAATACAGATACAATACACACGCTTAATTTTAATGAAGAAAAAAACATTGAAACAAGTATAAAAGAAATTATTGCATGGAAACAAAAACAGTAATAGTTACTGGCATAGGCGGTAATGTTGGTCAAGGAATTTTGCGCAACATTAAGGAAACTAATTTTTTAATTAAAATTGTTGGCATAAACATTGCGGAGTTTAGTGCCGGAAATTATTTATGCGATTATTTTGAATTAGTACCATACGCATTTGATGAAAACTACATCGCACGTATACAAGCCATCGTACAAAAATACAACGCCGATTTAATTATACCAAGCACCGATTTTGAAACGTATTATTTATCAAAAAACAAAGAACAGATTAATTGCAGCATTGCTTGTTCACCAGAATTAACAACACAAACTTATTTAGATAAATGGCTTACTTGGTTGCATCATCAAAATAATCACATACCATTTGCGCAATCGTGTTTACCATCCACATACAAAAATCAATTTACCGAATGCATATTAAAACCAAAAAAAGGCAGAGGTTCTCGTGGTATATTTATTAATCCCGAAAATCCAACCTCTTTTTCGGATGAAGAATACATGGTGCAAGAATTAGCAAAAGGCAAAGAAATTACAACCGCTTTTTATGTTACCAAACAAAACGAACTACATGGTTTAATTACCATGGAACGCACACTCGAAAACGGCACAACAAATTTCACAAAAGTAGTTTTTGATTATGATAAAAAAATAACTGATGAAATTATAAAGCCAATGATGACTTGTTTGGATATTAAAGGCGCTGTAAACATACAATCCATTGTTATTGATAATAATTCGATTATTCCGTTTGAGGTTAATTGTCGCATTTCGGGAACAAACTCTATCCGTTCTAACTTTGGCTTTAAAGATGTGAAATATACTTTAGAGGAATACTTATATAATCAAAAGCCAGAAAATACAACTGTTATTTCTGGCATTGCGGTGCGTGTATTAATGGATGTTATTTATCCGAATTCAAATAATCCAAGCGCCATTTTAACTAATCAATCTAATCATTATATTTTTTAAAATGAATAGCAAAATTAAACACCTATTGTTTGACGCTGCAAACAC
>JAYSTR010000033.1:0-5592 GCA_043719555.1 Bacteroidota bacterium
ACTCAAATATTCGAAGGTTTACTAAAATATAACCAAAACGAATTATCTACTCAGCCTGCAATTGCATTGCGCTGGGATTTAAACGAAGCAAAAACTGAATATACGTTTCATTTACGTTCTGATGCGGCATTTCATGCTGACGCTAGTTTAGCAGGTGGAAAATCAAGAAATGTAACTGCTACGGATGTAAAATATTGTTTAGATAGATTATGTGTAGCAACTGCTAATAACACGCAATTTGATGTAACTTTTAAAGATAAAGTAGTTGGCGCTAATGAATCTTTCGAAGCATCAAAATCAGGTAAAGCGCTTTCTGTTTCTGGAGTAAAAGTTTTAAATGATTCTACTTTAACAATCTCTTTAAAAACTCCAAACGCTGGTTTTTTAAATGTACTAGCAATGCCAGGATGTTGGGTTTACGCTAAAGAAGCGGTAGAAAAATACGCTCAAGATTTACGCACACATCCAGTAGGAACTGGGCCGTTTCAATTAGAAACATTGAAAGAGGGTGAAGTTTTAATCATGAAGAAAAATCCTAATTATTATGGCTTTGATAAAGATGGTAACAAATTACCTTATTTAGATGGTATAAAATATACCTTTATTCGCGAGAAAAAAGCGGAGATTTTAGAATTTAAAAGTGGTAACCTAGATATGGTTTATCGTTTACCTGTCGAAATTTTTCATGATATTATGGGTGATTTAGAGCACGCAAAAGATCGCAAAACTGATTTTCAGCTATTAAGTTCTCAAGCAATGTCAACTCACTTTTTAGGATTTAATTGTACAACAGCCGCTTTTAATAAAAAAGAAGTTCGTTTAGCTTTTAATTATGCTATCGATCGTCATAAAATTGCTGACTTTACCTTACAAGGCGAGGGCGCTGCTGCTGATTATGGCATGGTTCCATTTGTTGATGCTTTTGATAAAGATGGTTATAATTACAAAAGTTTAAAAGGCTATACTTTAGATGTAATTAAAGCTAAAGATTATTTAAAACAAGCAGGATATGCTGACGGAAAAGGATTTCCGAAAGTAACACTTCAAATTAACAGTGGTGGTGGTGATAGAAATATTTTAATTGCCGAAGTAGTTCAAAAAATGTTAAAGGAAAACTTAAACGTTGATGTTGATATTAATACTGTTCCTTTAGGAGAGCATCTTGATCAAGTGATTGATGGCAAACTTGATTTCTTTAAAATGGCTTGGATTGCAGATTATCCAGATCCTGAAACTTATTTAACCATGTTTTACGGTAAACATATTCCTTCAGATCCTACTGCTAAATCTTTTACAAACTTTACTCGTTTCAAAAACGCTAAATTCGATTCATTATTTGCATCTTCTTTCACAGAAACAGATAAAGTTAAACGTTTTAATATTTTAGCTGCTGCTGAACAAATTGTATTAGATGAAGCGCCTGTTATGCCTATATTTTATGACGAAAACTACCGTTTAGAGCAATTAAACGTTCGTAATTTTCCTGAAAACGCCTTAAATTATATGGATTTATCGGTTGTATATTTAATACCAAAAGATAAAATGCCTAAAAAATAATTTTCCAAATAAATCAGTTATTTTAAAACGCTTTCTTATTAAGAAAGCGTTTTTTGTTTTATCTATTTTTCCTTTAAAGTATTATATTCGCATTATACTTTCATCTTTTGATACTATCAAGAAAAGAAGATATAAACGGCTATAAATATTCTTAAGAGTTACATAATATTTAAATAAATATGAAAAAAATTTTAATAGCAAATCGTGGCGAAATTGCCTTACGTGTGATGCGAAGTGCAAAAGAAATGGGAATAAAAACGGTTGCCATATATAGTGAAGCTGATAGAAACGCGCCCTTTGTTCGCTATGCGGATGAAGCTGTTTGTGTTGGTCCACCACCAAGTTCTCAATCATACTTACAAGGCGATAAAATCATTGCTATTTGTAAAGATTTAGGAGTTGATGGAATCCATCCAGGGTATGGTTTCTTATCCGAAAATGCTGATTTTGCTCGCAAAGTAAAACAAGCCGGCATCACTTTTATTGGCCCAAGTGCCGAAGCAATGGATATGATGGGTGATAAATTAAGTGCAAAAGCTACTGCAAAAAAATATAACGTACCCATGATTCCAGGATCTGAAGGTGCTATTAGCGATTTAGCAGATGCCACTAAACTAGCCAAAGAAATTGGTTTTCCATTATTAATAAAAGCATCTGCTGGTGGTGGTGGAAAAGGAATGCGTTTAGTTGAAAACGAAACCGAAGTTGAAGAACAAATGAAATTAGCAATCAGCGAAGCTATTTCAGCTTTTGGAAATGGAGCTGTTTTTATTGAACGTTACGCTTCAAAACCTCGCCATATCGAAATACAAGTTTTAGCTGATAATCATGGTAATTGTTTGTATTTGTTTGAGCGCGAATGTAGCATCCAACGTCGTCATCAAAAAGTAATTGAAGAAGCGCCATCGGCTGTTTTAACCCCAGAGTTACGTAAAGCTATGGGCGAATGTGCCGTAAATGTAGCAAAGGCGTGTAATTATAGTGGAGCTGGTACGGTTGAGTTTTTATTAGATGCCAGTATGAATTTTTATTTTTTAGAAATGAATACGCGCTTGCAAGTTGAGCATCCTGTAACAGAAATGATTACTGGTTTAGATTTAGTGAAAGAGCAAATAAAAATAGCTCGTGGCGAAAAATTATCTATCACTCAAAACGATTTAAAAATAAACGGACATTCCATAGAAGTGCGTGTTTGTGCCGAAGACCCAACTTATAATTTTTTACCTGATATCGGGAATTTAAAAACCTATCGTGTACCAACAGGCCCAGGAGTTCGAGTAGATGATTCGTTTGAAGAAGGAATGGATATTCCTATTTATTACGACCCTATGATTGCCAAATTAATTGTGCATGGTAAAGATAGAACCGAAGCTATCGAAAAAATGTTACGAGCTATCCAAGATTATCAAATTACTGGAGTAGAAACAACCTTACCATTTTGTGCGTTTGTTTTAAAACACGAAGCATTTGTAAGTGGTAATTTTGATACGGGATTTATTCCTAAATACTTTAAACCAGAGTTGTTAAATAAATCTAATTCAAACGAAGAAGAAGTTGCGGCCATTTTTGGAGCATTTATGGCATCTAATTTGAATAAGGCAACGCAACAAGATAACAGTAGCTCTGTCGTAAAATCAAAGTGGCGCACAAATAGAGTTTAGTTTTTTTATTTCCTCCTTTTGAAGTTGGTGTTCGAAAGACGGAGGATGATTTAATTAAAAACGAAATGTTATTTAACTAATTTTACGCAACAAACAGGTTACTTTTTCAGTTTAAGGTATTAATAAGAAATGGTAAACAGATTTTTTATATTTTTTAGTGCTCTAATTCTAGCGCAAGTTTGTTTAGTTGCTCAAACTAATCAATCTCAAGATGATATAATGGTACCTACAACTTCTCCACAAAAAGGATATAGAGTTTATGCTGAAGTATTTAATGGGGATACTATTGCATCCATTGTTGCTGACGACGTTTGGATTTATGCTGATTATACCTACAAAAACAGACGACAATACGAAGCCTGGACTCGCACCAAATACAATGTAAAAAAAGTTTATCCCTACGCAATTTTAGCTGCCGCTAGATTAAAAGAATATAACCGTGTATTAGAAACCATTCCAACCGAAAACGAAAGAGCTGTTTATTTAAAAGCTATAGAAAGAGCCTTACGTAAGGAATTTGAAGCACCTTTAAAAGATTTAACTGAAAGCCAAGGGCAAATACTATTAAAATTAATTGATAGAGAAACCGGGCATACTAGTTATGAATTGGTAAAAACTTTGCGAGGAAACTTCCAAGCATTTATGTGGCAAAGTTTGGCTCGTCTTTTTGGAAGCAACATGAAAAGAAAATATGATGCCGAAGGCGACGATAAAATGATTGAGCGCGCCATTGTTTTGATTGAAAATGGGCAGTTTTAAAAATAAAACAATAATTAATTACTTAACAAGTTTCTCTTTATTTTTAATGCAGTTTCTGCAAATAATAAATCTAAAACAGGTTTATCATCAGTGAAAATTTCACCTCTATCAACTGATTTATAAACATATACATCTTTGTTTTTAGGAATATCAAATATAGAGTTTGTAAAGTCCGAAACTCTGCTATAAATATTCTCTTCTAAATTTATTTTATTTGTTGTTGCGAAATACATAACCTCTTTTGAATTTATATTATTGCTTTTTGTGTTTAAAAAATCCACAAATAAGCCGGATTTTTTAATTGTTTTGTAAATTGAATTCACAATATAATTATCTGGATTTGTGTTAACAAAGTGCAAAAATACAAAGCCATTCTCATTTAATTTGCTTTTGATTTCCACGAAACTTTCTAAAGTATACATATTAGATGCAATATTTTCCCCAAAACTCAAATCCAACACAATCACATCGTATTTTTTGCTTGTTTTTTTTATAAAATGCCGCGCATCATCAATAGTAACATTAACTTTATCCGACATATAAAAATATTTTTTAGCAACGTATGCTGTTCGCGAATCAATGTCACAAGCATCTACATTAAATCCTAATTCTTCAAACTCATTAGCTAAAACACCTCCACCTAACCCACAGATTAAAACATTTGATCCAGCTTTTTTTAAAGACGAATAAGTAGATATACGATAAATATATTCCCATAAAGCTTTTTTGGTTGGGACATGAAGTGCAGTTTGTAGTGTATTATTAACAGATAGTACTCTTTTATCTATGTCAATATCATCAACTGTAATGGTTCCTAGAATTCCTTCACTTTTATAAAGCAATTTTCTACTATTTGAAAATACCACCTGAGAATTAATTGTTTTCTGATAAAAGAAAACACTAACGATAAAAAAACCAATTACAAATAAATTAGTTTTTTTTTTTTGAAGTACTGTTATAAAAATTAAAATAATGAGACTAATTAATCCTGTATATAAACAGGTATTACTAATTCCAAAATTAGGAATTGCATAAAAACCAATTATAAATGTTGAAATAATCCCTCCAAATGTTGAAATAGAAAATACAATACCTGAATTTTTACCTGATTGATTATTATAGGTGCTTAATTCATTTATAATAATCGGAGATGTAGTTCCAAGCAGAAGTAAAGGAAAAAATATAAAACAGATGAGCGAAAAAACTATGCCTGTCTTTAAGTCAAATGAGATTGAGTAATCTAATGCAATTGCTGACATTTTGGGCATAGCAATTATTAGTATAGATGTAGTTAAAAATAAAAAAAACAATAGTGTAATTTGCTTTTTACTTTTTATAGATAGAAAAGCGCCCGAAAAATATCCAATAGCGAGTGCTAATAAAGTTACTGCAAGAGTGGCACTCCAAACATAAAGCGACGATCCGTAAAAAGGAGCAATTAACTTTGCTCCGAGTAATTCAACAGCCATAACTAACCATCCTTCTAAAAAGGAAATAGTTAATAAAATAAAAACTTTATACAAATGCTTCATCAAAAATTATTTTATTTTTGGTAATGCAATATATACTTTTTCCATTAAATATAATTTAAATGAGTTCTAAAAACAAAATTTAT
>JAYSTR010000034.1:0-5588 GCA_043719555.1 Bacteroidota bacterium
GTTTCATTTGGATTATACTCACTAAAAACATCTATTACAAAAACTCGCTTATATAATGCGACATCTTTATTTACATCACTCCAATTAGTACAAAATATAATGTTGGGTTCGTTGTCCAACTCTTCTTTTTTATCTTTTAAATAATTAGGCTGATAGTAATAACAAAACAAAGATTTTACATCATTAGTTTTAACTATAATTAAATCATCAGTCTTCCTTGCTGCTTTTACAAAAGATACAACACCTTTCATATCCATATTTTTATCTGTTTTAAAATCTATTCTAGTTATCATAATCATAGAAAAAACAATAAATACAGGAACAACATACAAACTATACTTAAAACACGATATGCCTAAGGAGAGTATTATTAAAAAATAGGGGAGAGTAAATAATAAATATCTATTTAAAAATATGGGTGTAAATTGTCCTAAAAAATATAAACCAACAACGCTTCCAATAGATAATAAACATAAATAACTCAAATAAAATCCATGAACTCTATCTTTTAATTTTATTGTAATAGCTACCAATAATAAAACTGTAATTACAAATAATCCAATTAAAAAAGGATTATAAAGTATTTGAATAATTGTGTGTTTTACCTCAATAAAATCGGATGTTTTTAACCAAAAATTATTTTTAGGACTATTAAATCCTAGTATTAATAGAAATTGCTTTTTGGTAAATCGTAAAAAAACCAAGCCTAATGTAATTAATACCGAACATAAATAATTTTTCTTTGATTCCTTATTAAAAAAAACAAGCATTAAAATAAACTGAAATCCTAATATTAATCCTGCAATGTAATGTGTGTAAACAATTAAAAAATTAAACAATCCTAAAAACACTACCGTTTTTTTAGACTGAGTATGATACATAGAAAAATAAAACAGAGAAGATGTTAACCCTAATAAGGTAACTAAAGCATAGGCTCTAGCTTCATGAGCAAAATAAAAAGAAAAATCATTTGCTACATACAAACACGAAGCTATAACAGCTGTTATTCTATTAAAATATTTGTTCGAAAATTGAAAAATTAAAACACCTATTAACGAGCTGAAAATGGCACTTAATAACCGAACTGTAAATTCTGTGTCTCCAAATAGTTTTATCCAAACACTCAAACAATAATAATAAAACGGTGGATTATTATCCCATTCCGAGACATGCTTAATATGTCCAAAATCTTGCCAAGCACTTTTTAAACTTATAATTTCATCATACCAAAACGGAGAAAAATCAATTTGATAAATTTTAATTATAATATTAATGGTGAAAATTAAACTTAAGTATAACCAAATGTGTTTAGTTACTTTTGTTTCGTTTATATCAAATAATGATAAATTCATTAATTAGATATGATAATTTTTTTTGTGATTAAAACGTTTTTTTTATCAGAAATTTGAATAAAATAAAAACCATTATTATACTTTGAAACTTCTATTTTAGTTTTTTGATTTTTAATTTCGTCTGAAAACAATTCTCTACCATCAATACTTAGTGTTTTATAGGTAAGGAATTCTATATTTTCAAACATTCCTAAATCAAGTGTAATATAATTAGAAGCAGGATTTGGATACAATTCAATATTATTTGACAAATTCGTTTGTTCATTAATGCCAACTAAACTATATTCATAACGCCCAACACTATCCATTTTCATTATATATACATCATCTAATACGCCGTCAAATCCATTAGTTTTTCCAACTGCTATAAAACCTTTGTCTTTTGTTTTTGAAATGGCAAAAAATTCTTCCGAACTAGTTGAACCCCCACTAAAAAAATTCACATAACCATAACCTGCACTCGCAATATCTACCAATGCATCATTACCAAAAACAGAATTTTTTGTTAAACCACAATGTGCAATATTCCCATTTAATCCTTGAGCTAATCCGTTATAATATTCCGTTTGTGTACTTGGGTCTGCACTTAAAAATAACACATTACCGTTTATATCATATTTAGCTAATACTGTTTCAAAATTTCCATTTACTGAGCTACTTTTTGTTCCTCCACTAATTCCAAAATTTGAATCCATTAATTGAATAACTCCACTAAAATAATCCTCCTTAGCTCCACCATAATATTTACTCCACAACGAATCTCCATTCATGTCTAATTTAAATAGCCACGCATCGCCATTTACATCAGTATAGCTTTTGGTTTGTCCTGCTAATAAGTAACCGCCATCAGCAGTTTGTATCACACTTTTAAATTCATCATTTTCGAGTCCTCCAAAATTTTTATGCCATTTCTCGGTTCCATTACCATCCAGTTTAATAACATAACCATCAGCTTGTCCATAACCAAAACTATTAGTGGAGCCCGCTAAAATAAAACCTCCATCGGTTGTAGCTTGCATCGAGTTACAAAAATCCCATTCCGCATTTCCAAAAGTTTTTTGCCAAATTAAAGCACCTGTTTTATCTGCTTTAATAACGTAAATATCATAACCACCTAAGCCTAATGAACTTGTATAACCTGCTATTACATAGCTCGAATCAACCAATTGAACAACCGCTTTTCCACTTTCGTTATTCGCTCCTCCAAAGGAGGTTTGAAAGTTAACTTGCCCCATGCTATCAATTTTTAATAAATACACATCGGTATTTCCTTTTCCAAAACTACTAGTTGATCCTGTAATAATATAACCACCATCCAAGGTTTGTTTAACATCATAACCATAATCATACCCATTGCCACCAATACGTGTGTAAAATTTTGATGGGGGTTGAGCATGAATTAATAACCCAACTAAACTAAAAATTAGTATTAATAACTGTTTCATGCGTTAACGTTTAAATTTTTTAGCTACTGTAATAAACAAACCTGTCCCGTAGGTTTTTTTAGGCGCTATATATCCCTGCAAACTATTACTTCCAAATTTAAAAAACCATTGCGGTGTATTATAAATAATAGAGGCACCCACGTTTAATCGAGTGTAACCGCCATACGCCACATGCATAGCAGTAAATAACTTTGGTGTTAACTGATATTCGAAATCCGTGAAAAAATACGGTTTAAAATTGGAATTAAATAAATAACGGTAACCAACTCCCAATACAAATTTATTGGTAAATCGTATTTTATTAATGATTAATAAATTGGTTGGAATATTTACATTAAACGATTCGCGGTGAGCATTAGTAGTCACTCTAATAATACTATCGCGATTAATGTTAGCTAGCGTTGTATCTTTTAAGTCTAAAATATTATCAATTTTATACCCATTAAATTTAAAGGTAGAATCACTACTATACTGTACACTATTATCAAACCAATGCAAAAAACCTATGTTATTTGCATTAACAGTTAACACACTTCCTTTGCCAAGTTTTCCCTTATAAGGTGTTTCAAAAAAGATATCGGCGCTTGCACCTATTCCTGTATAGGCAAACGGATTTTTACGATTACTGGTATCGCTTAAGGCCATAGTAAAATCTGAATTAAATACAATTTCTTTACCATCTGCGCTTGTATATAAACTCGAACCTTCTTTTGTTTTGATATAAAATAATTGTTGACCTTTTAAAAATGACACTGACACTCCAACCTTAGCAGTAGAATCAATTTTATGCCAGATAAATCCCATTTTAATTTCCTGAAAACGCAAAGAGTTTACATTTGAACCACTTAAGTTTTTCACTTCGCCTTTAAATGGTTTATTGCCATAAAACATTAAATCATAAAAATCTTTTGTAAACGCAGCATTAAATGTACGTTGATCTTTAAATCCAATTAAATATGAGTATTTAGGGTGTCTTCCAAAAAAAACAGACACATCATAATTCATATTTGTACCAGCCACATTTAAATTTTTCATGTGAGCACGAGAGGCATCTTTGGTTTTATTGTCTATATACCCACCAAAAATAAATTTATTCAGTAAGCCATTATAAATACCATTAGAACCCATTTCAAATTCACCATTAACAGAAACGCTTCGTCCCATTCTTTCGAAATTAGAAAAAACAGAATTGTATTGTGCTGAACAAACGTATGCAGATAGTGCAAATATGATAATTAATTTAAATTTCATTATTTAACGTTTACGTGATAATTTAAATTAGCGCTCACATCAATTTTCAAATAACTATCATTATTGATTTTTATAGGCGTTGGTTGATTTGGCAAAAACATCATACTTACAAACTTAATTTTTTTGCATAACATTAAATTATTGAGTTTCACTTTATCTATATAAGAAATTAATTGCGACGAAACAGGGCCAACAACTTTATTAGATGATGTAATAGTCGCTTGCTCTATCGTATTTTGCCCTGGTACAAATAACGAATCTATAATTTGATTTTGTTCATTAACCATATAACCTTGTATTTGCGTTTTAAATGCATAATTATTCTCTGCATCAATAATTAATTCGCAACTATTAATATTATTAATTTCTTTAATCTGAGTCAAATCAACCTCCGAATAATTTTCGAGTTTAAAATAATTAGCTGATAAACTTAACGGAATATCAATATCCGCATATACACGTAAGCCTTTGCCATAAAATGCAAAATCATTCCCCGAAGAAATATTTCCTAACGGATTTAATTTTGCATTAATACTATATCCTAAATAATTAGGAAAATTTTGTATAAATTGATTTAAGTTAGAGTTAGATGAATTAACAATAATTTGTTTTACGAATGGATAAACAGGATTTGAAGGATTGTTGGTTTTTGTAGCTCTGTTTACATTAATAGATGATAGCAAATTACCCGAATTTAATGTCACAATATTTAATGGATTAGATTTAATAGATTTAAGTGAATTAATTGAGCTACTTAGTTCAATTCCAAACTCATTTATAATTCTGAAATTGATACTAGATTGAGTCAATGCAAAATTATTAACATTAATATTTCCTAAAAAATCAAGCTTTGTGGAGTCCGGACCAAATGATAAATCTTGTTGTCCAAAATAGCCTTGTATATATTCAGGTACTATATCAACATAACTCATTTTAATAGAAAAGCCTTTTCCTTGTTGTATAACACTTGGCTGACCAGATGCATCAGCACTAATCGTATAGGTTTGCACTAACGTATTTATTTTATTAAAATTTTGTCCCGTAAAATCCAAGGTATAACCATCCAAACTATAATACTTAACCAATCCATTGGCATTACCAGGAATAACTTGATTTAGTTGAAACATATTACCCCACAAAGTAGCTGAGTTAATCGTATACTTAAAATTTATAGGCTGGTCATATTCGCTAGAAAACTCGATTTTTAACGTTCCCTTTTTAACAATGGCTTTATTTAGCTGTACACCATTAGCTATATCAAAAGTTATTTCCTTATTACTGGAGGTATTGTTTGTGTAAATTTGATTGCCAGGATATATTGAATACGTTGTACTTGCTGTATAAGTTGGCAAGGCGATAGTTGTATCTGGTAATTTTACTAAACTATCCATCGTATAATTGATAATTTCTTTACTTATAGCAAAGTGCAATAAATTATTGGTGTCGGTTACAAAAAGAGAATCTCCAAAAAAATTATTAATATTTAAATAACTTTGAGCTATAGGAAAAGATGCATCAACATCCCAATTGGTTGTTTTTT
>JAYSTR010000035.1:0-14609 GCA_043719555.1 Bacteroidota bacterium
CTCTAATGGTTTTTTATTTGTAAACAGTCTTAACCAAGGCGATGCCTTTTATAATACCTATGCGCATGAAATGGTACACGCCTTTCAATTTCAGGAATTTTCGGGGTTTAATTATTTTTTTAATCCACTAACCGATAAATGGAAAGCGAAATCACCAGCCTTTAAAAATTTAAGCAAATGGGTTTATGGTGACCTAAATTTTGAATTGATGCTCATCAACTATTTTTTGATTCAAAAAGCTTACAAAGATGATGTAGATACATATTGTGAGAATTTTTTAGAACGTGAGGCAGAGTATTTATCCGTTCATGATAGTCCTTGCGGAGATTAAAGTCAATGTAATAACTAGTTAAGTATATTGTGTTTATCAAACATTTATAAAAACAAAAAACCTCTATAAAATTTATAGAGGTTTTTTTGAGGTCCCGTCCAGGTTCGAACTGGAGTAGCAGCTTTTGCAGAGCTGAGCCTAACCACTCGGCCACAGGACCATTTTTTGGTTTACAAATGTAATATTTTTTTCGTTACTTGTAAAAAAATATTTTATGGAATTTTCGTCTAAATTACCACTTGTGGGCTCTAGTATTTTCTCAGTTATGAGCGGATTGGCCAAAGAATACAATGCTATCAATCTTTCACAAGGGTTTCCAGATTATGATTGTCACCCAAAATTAATAGAATTAGTACAAAAATACACTTCCAATTACAACCAATATGCTCCTATGCCGGGTATATTACCCTTACGTGAACGAATTAGTGAATTATTACAACGTTGTTACAATGCCAACTATCATCCAGATACTGAAATAACCATTACGGCAGGCGCCACTCAAGCTCTTTACACGAGTATTGCAGCCTTCATTAACAAAGGTGATGAAGTGGTCGTTTTTGAACCTTGCTATGACAGTTATATACCAGCAATTGAAGTTCATGGTGGTGTTGTGGTTCCTGTTCAATTACAATATCCCAGTTTTACGATTGATTGGGAGCAAGTAAAAGCGGCTATCACTCCTAAAACAAAAATGATACTTATTAATACACCACATAACCCAAGTGGCACAACCTTTACCGAAGCGGACTTAAAAGAACTTGAAAAATTAGTGAGTGGTAAAAATATTATTGTACTAAGCGACGAAGTGTATGAGCATATGGTTTTTGATGGAAAGCCACACCAAAGTGTAGCACGCCATAAAAGTTTAGCTGCTCAAAGTATTATTGTATCATCCTTTGGCAAAACCATACACGCAACCGGTTGGAAAATTGGTTATGTAGCCGCACCAAAAGAATTAATGGCTGAGTTCAGAAAGGTACATCAATTTTTAGTGTTTTGCGTGAATCATCCCTTACAAATGGCATTAGCAGATTACTTAAGCAACACTTCTGTTTATAGTGGATTACATCAATTTTATCAAACAAAACGCGATTATTTTAGAGGCTTAATTTCATCATCACGCTTTACACTTGAACCTTGCACGGGTACCTATTTTCAGTTATTAAATTATAAAACCATCACTGATGAAAACGATGTGGATTTTGCAGTTCGATTAATTAAAGAGAAAGGTTTAGCTTCCATTCCCTTATCGGTTTTTTATACCAATAAACAACAGCAACATTTACTGCGTTTTTGTTTTGCTAAAAAAGAAGAGACTCTGGAAAAAGCTGCTGAAATAATTTGTAAACTATAAATACAAATCATCTGTTTTTAAGCGTAGGTAGCGACTCACAGATAGCGTGGCGCTTAAGCCTGAAATAATGACACCTAATAAAACTATTCCACCAAATAATAAAGCTAGTAAGTTAGGGTCTTGTAATTGTAATAAATCAGGAATATAACGTGTACTCAACATTAAAAATCCTGCTAATAAAAAACCTGCTACTACACCTGCAATAACACCTTGGCGTATGCCTTTAAATATAAAGGGCTTACAAATAAAGCCTTGTGTAGCTCCAACCAAATACATCGTGCGTATTAAAAAACGCTTCGCGTAAATAGATAAACGAATCGTGTTATTAATTAAGGCTATAGCCACTACTAAAAGTAATCCGCTAAATATTAAAATATATAAACTAATAATGCTTGCATTACTGTTCACTTGCTTAATCATATCTTTATGGTAAATAACTTCTTTAACGAAATGTTTTTGCAAAATAATTTTTTCAAAATTTGCTAAACTATCCACGTTTGCATAGTCTGAATTTAACTTCACGTCAAGTGATGATAACAAAGGATTGTAACCTAAAAACGTAATAAAATCTTCGCCTAAATCTTTTTCTAATACTTTAGCTGCTTCGGCTTTACTGATGTAATTTACTTCTTTGCAATACACCGATGCACTTAAATCTTGTTTTAAATTATCCAACTCCGCTTGTGATGTCGTATCTTTTAATACAATTTGAAAGCCAATATTTTCTTTAATATGATTAGATAATTTTTTTGCATTAATAACCACTAAGCCCAACAACCCTAACATAAATAACACAAGTGCTAAACTTATAATGACAGTTAACGAAGATGTTCTTATTTTTTGAGCGGCTGTTTTATTCGACACGTTATTTGGTTTTATATCACACTAAAATACACGAATTACAAAACCCAAATAAAAGTTTAAAAAGTACTAATTAACAAGCTAATGTTTGTAGGAACACTTACAACAATAAATCTGGTCGGCGAATTTTTGTTCGATCTAACGCTTGCTGATGGCGCCATTCATCAATTTTTTTAGAATGACCACTCAATAATATTTCTGGTATTTTCCAACCATTAAACTCTGCAGGGCGCGTGTATACTGGCGGCGACAATAAATTATCTTGAAAAGAATCTGTTAAGGCGGATGTCTCGTCATTTAAAACGCCTGGTATTAGTCGAATAATAGCATCACACATTACTGCAGCTGGCAATTCGCCACCACTTAATACATAATCGCCTATCGAAATCTCTTTGGTAATGTAGTGTTCGCGAATGCGTTCATCAACACCTTTGTAATGTCCGCACAACACAATAAAATTTTTTAAAGTAGAGAAATGATTACAATGACTTTGCTTCAATGTTTCTCCATCGGGCGTCATATAGATAATTTCATCATAGGTGCGTTGTTGCTTTAAATCATTAATGCAATTTGCTATTGGCTCACACATCATCACCATACCTGCCCCACCACCAAAAGCATAATCATCCAACGTATTATTATTACCTAAACCATAATCACGTAAATTAATCACGTTTACGTTTACTAATCCTTTTTGAGCAGCGCGTTTTAAAATGCTATGACCAAAAGGGCTTTCAAGTAATGGCGGATGAACCGTAATAATATCAATGTGCATCATAATGATTTACTTTTTCTCTAATCGTCCCCAAACACCTAGCGGCAGTTTTACGCCACTTTTTGCTTTTAAATATAATTCGCCTACGCTTAAATTAGAATTATGTTTAGTTGCAAATGGTTGTAACAAATTTTCGGGCACTAAAGCCGAAAAGCCTAATGAATAAGCGTTTAGAATGAGTAAGTGTTGCTTAGGATCTAATATTTCTAAAACGGTATCCATCATTTCTAAAATATTATCTTCTAGTTTCCATTTTTCGCCATTAGGGCCGTGGCCAAAAGCTGGTGGATCCAAAATAATACCTTGATAAAAATTACCTCTGCGTTGCTCTTTTTTTGCAAACTTCAACGCATCATCCACCATCCATCTAATATTATCTAAATGCGATTTTTGCATATTTTCATTTGCCCACGTAACCACTTGCTTTATGCTATCCACATGCGTTACATCTGCGCCTGCTGCACGAGCCGCAACACTTGCGCCACCTGTGTAAGCAAATAAATTTAAAAACTTTGGTTTATCTAACCCTTGCAAGTGATTATAAATAACATCCCAATTACACGCTTGCTCTGGAAACACACCCACATGTTTAAATGCTGTTAAGCCCAAACGCAACGTAATTTCTTTATCGCCCAAAGGATAATTAATGGTCCATTGCTCAGGCATAGTCTTCAACATTTTCCAATCGCCACTACTACTGCTTTTAGGAACAAACTTTACATGCGCTAATTTTTCCCACTCCTTCTCTGAATATATTTTTTTCCAAACCGCTTGTGGTTCAGGTCTAATGGTAATAAATTTTCCAAAACGTTCCAGTTTTTCAAAATCGCCACAATCAAGTAATTCGTAGTCGTTCCAATTGGTTGGTGTGAGTAATTCCATTCTATAAAGATATGAGTTATGTATTATGAGTTATAAAGATATGTGATAAAGAAGTAAAAAATACGATGTTGATAAATGCGTTTTTTTTAAAGTCTAACCAAAAGTAAAACATCTACTTTAGGGCATCTCCTATTTATTCATTTATCGAGGCGAATGAAAAATAAAAAACGTAGCATACACTGGGTATGTGAGGCTTTTGATTTTGAAGTTTAACGACGAGAAAGGATTAAATAGAGGCGCCCTTTAGATAAATTACAAAACAACTTAATATATGCGAACAAATAAATCTGCCTTCATTACTTTAATTTCAGTATTTTTCTTTTGGGGCTTTGTGGCTGCCAGTAACGATATTTTAATTCCTGTATTTAAAGATAAATTACATTTAGAACAATGGCAAAGTCAAATGATATCGTTTGCGTTTTATGTTGCCTACACCATTGGTTCTATTATTTACATTGTAGCTTCTAAAATAAATGGTGGCGATATTTTAAATAAAATAGGTTATAAAAATGGCATTGCTTTAGGTTTAGTTATATCAGCCTTTGGTACGTTATTGTTTTACCCAGCGGCACAATTAGTATCCTTTCCGTTAATGATCACTGGTTTATTTATTGTTGCTTTAGGGTTTTCTTTACAACAAACTGCCGCTAATCCATTAGCCATTGTTATGGGCGATCCATCAAAAGGCTCGCAACGCTTAAGTTTAGCAGGTGGCGTTAATAATATTGGAACAACCATAGGCCCTTTAATTGTTGGTTTTGCCATCTTCGGTTCAGTAAGTAATCACAGCACGTTAGGCGATTTATCTGCTGTGAAATTTCCCTACTTAATTTTAGGCGCTGCCTTTTTAATTGTAGCCGTGTTGTTTAAATTCTCTTCGTTGCCCAATAAAATTGAGCTTCAACAAAGTGCTGAAATAAATAGCCCATCAAACGAAAAAAGTGCTTTAAGCTACCCGCAATTATGGATGGGAATGATTGCCATTTTTGTTTATGTGGGCGTTGAAGTATCAACTGCATCAAACTTACCTGATTACATGAAACATCATATTGGTATACAAACAGAAGGTGCTGCTCCATACATCTCCTTGTTTTGGGCAAGTTTAATGATAGGTCGTTGGACTAGCTCTGTTGGTGCATTTGATGTATCAGCAAACATGCGAAGTGTTTTACGTTTTGTAATTCCTTATGCCGCCTTTGGTGTTTTTTTATTAGCCAATCTTATTGCAGGGCACGATTTAACGCCATTTTATCCTTACTCCTTTGTTATATTAATTATGATTGGCGCCGACTTATTAAGTAAAGGAAATCCATCTCGTCAATTATTAATTTATTCTTTGTGCGGCATTACAGCCTTAATTTTAGGAATGGTAACCACAGGTTTAGTAAGTGTGTATGCATTTATTAGTGTAGGTTTATTTTGTTCAACCTTATGGCCTTGTATTTACACTTTGGCGATATCAGGTTTAGGCTCAAAAACCAATCAAGGTTCTAGTTATTTAATTATGATGATTATGGGTGGAGGCTTTATCAGTTTATTTCAGGGATGGTTAGCTGGTCCAAATATCATTGGTATTAACTTAAGTTACATAGTAGGTGTATGTTGTTTTGCTTACTTAGCCTTTTATGGCTATAAATCAAAACTGCTTTTAAAAAATCAAGGTATAGATTTAGATAAAACTACCGCAATTAATCACTAATTTTAGACCTTATAAAACCAACCAATGAAAGTAACCATCAATATAAAATTAGTAAACTCAAAATACGACCAAGCTTACGCTGATAAAGATAACGAAGGCGAAGAAACTGAAGACAATATGCGTTACCTATGGGAAGACGAGTTTGAAGTAAAAGGTAACGTGGTTGATTTTAAAGTTAAAAATAATACAACTTATACCTTACAAGGTTTGCACGATGACGACGAAGAGTTTTGTTACGAAATACCTGATATGACTATTTTAGAGTGTACCATGGAAGACAAAACTATTACGCAATTTCCGATTTCAAAAAAATTAATCATAAGTACAGATAAGCAACAAAAAGGAAACGACTTATTATTGTTTGAAGTAAAATTAAAAAGCATAAAACCTTTGGTAAACCCTATGGATGGCGCCTATTTTTTAACGGATGATTATCCAACTCAATTATTAAAATACATTAATGAAGACGAAGAAGAATAGTTTTTAATTTCTTATTTATAAAAAAGCCTCTCATGAATATTCATGAGAGGCTTTTGTTTTTGGCACTATTATCTATAAATAGATTTTCTATTTCCCTGCAGCTGCGTCACTCTTTGCTTTTGCATCTGCCAATATTTTGTTACAACGCGCATCAGTTTCGTCTAAAATTTGTTGTGCTTTTTTATCTACTTGTTTCTTAGCAATCTCAGCCCCTTTTTTAGCTGCAATTTTAGATATAGGATTACTTGCTTGTTCCACTAAAGCATCTGCTTGCGCATACCCTTCACTTTTCATTTTTTCAACCTGCACTGCTGTTTCTGCTTTAATTTTATCTACTTGTGCTTGTGCATCGGCTAAATATTTTTGAGTCTGATCATTTGCTAAATTTTTAACCGTACCAACTGCAACATCTTTAGCAGAGGAAGCACCTGCTTTATTAAAGGCTGTTTTAAGTGTTGGTTTTGTAATGGTACCACCAAAACCAACATTAGCTTTTACTGTTTTTGGCATCGCAATATTTGCGCCAACTGCTGAACCTGCTTGTCCTAATAATCCCGATACAACTGATGTTGCTTGTGAGCCAAACATTTCGGTTGGGATATCTAATTTCCACGTATAATCGATCGTTTGATCAAAGCCTGTAGAGCCAGTTATTTCTGCTGGTATGTTGTTGATTTTTGTGCTTACTGGTTTGCGCAAATTCACGCGGCCATCTTTAAACTCATACTCAGCCAACATATCTTTAATAGTTTGTGTTTTTAAAGACGGCATTTTTAAAGCATCTCCTAATTTATTAAAGGCTTCAAAATTACTAATCGTCATGCTGTTTGTTTTAAATAATCCACCACCTGTAATGGTGTTCATTAAAGGCATCATGCCACCATCTAAATCAGTGGTAAAGTTTTCTAAAGAGCCAGTGAATACGCCTTGTGTGTACTTAGCAATAGGCGCTAGTTTTTGAACTGTATTAAATGCTGTGAATGTTTTTTGGATATCAAAATTCTCCACTTTTGCACTCATTTTCACCGTTGGTTTTTTAGGATTTGATGTTTCGTAATAGCCATTTAATAACATCGTTCCGCCTAAGGTATTCATTTTTAAATTCGTCATATCTACCTTACGGTTACGAATTAAAATATTACCCAACATATTATCCAATACTAAATTATCGTACAATACTTTATTAAAGCTCGCCGATAAATTAAAATCGATGTTGCCTGGCACCTCAGCAACGCCTGTGCTTGCTGTGGCTGTGTCTGTTTTTTCAGGCGCTGTAGTTGTTGCCGTTGACCCCATTAATTCATTTACATCTAAAAAATTAGATTGCACATTAAAGTTTCCTTTAATCAACGAATCTTTAAAAATGTATTGCATAAAATTTTCTATTTTTCCTTGTGCTTTAATATCTGATTTCCCCATTAAGGCATCAAAAGCAGCTAACTCTACATACTGATTAGTGAAATTTAATTTCATCACGTTTAACAAAACTTCATAAGGCAAGGTGGTTGTTTTGTAATTCATTTTATCAATTTCAACCGACCCACTCATTTTAAATTTTTCGTATTCTTTTTTATCAATACTACTCATGCGTCCTGCTGCAGCAATATCTGCTTTCACAACACCACTCATATTATCACCTTTTTCTAATGGGATAAACTCTTTAACTGATGCTAAATTAATAACACCTTTTACCTCAGCTGATAAATTAGGGTCAGAAATAGGAGTTTTAACGTGTGCCCAGATATTAATAGGATTACCTGCCATATTCATATGAAATTTATTCACATCAACTGTTGTAGCATCTAAATAATCTTTTTTGTTTTCAACGTGTACATCAATATTAATATCATTTACTGCTTTTGGTAACGATGGGTATTTAAACATGGCATCAGCAATACCTAAGTTAACTTCAAACGATGGATACTTATCGCTTTTGCCATCTTTGCTTGTGTGCATCGTTCCTTTTGCTAAACCATTTAAGGTTAACTTTCCTTTAGTTTGTACATCTGCAAAATCTTTAGTGTACACACTTGGTATTAATGATAAAATAGATTTAAATTCTGTTTGTTTAGCCGCGAATTTTAAATCCATATCAATATCTTCTTTTGGCATAGAAACATAACCATCAAAAGCTAAACCCAAATCATTTAAATTCAATTCATTTTCTTTAAAAGCAAATTTCATATTTGGCATATTCATATCTAAATCTGCTTTAAAGCGTGTTTTTACTTTCGTTAAATAACCAACACCGCCCATTGCAAAATTAGTTTCTGCAATCTCCAATAAGTTACTTAACACGAAATTATCCTGAGTAAAATCGCCTTGTAAATTATAATTTAAATCAACCAACTTTGCATACATATTACCTTGCATGTCATTGTACACAATATTTGCGTGATTAATTTGCATTTCTTTTAACTTCATAGCAAACTTGGTAGCACTTGTATCTGTGGGAGTTTCAGGCTTAGTTGTGTCTGCTTTAGCAATATCATAACTCGCTCTGCCATCAGCTAAAACCGTTGCTTTAATTTTTGGATCATCTAAAATCAACGAATTGATTTGATATTTATCGCCACTAATAACGCTCATTAAATTTAAATCGAATGATAGTTGTTTCATATAAGCTAACGTATCGCCTTCAAATGGCGCAACATTTATCACACTTACGTTATTTATTTTAAAACGAAAATCAGGAAACGATGAAAAAAGTGTTAAATCAAAATCTCCAAAATCTACTTTAGCATTTAAACTTGCATTCGCTTGGTCCTTTACAATTTGCACTAATTTATCTTTAAATAAAAAAGGTGCGGCTATTAATAATCCTATAATTGCCACTAAACTAATGCCTGTAATTTTTAATACTTTTTTCATTGTGTGTTTGTTGTTATGTATTTTTTTAATTTATTGATTTGTTTTTTGCTGCAAAACTCATTTCAAACTCGGCTCCATTGTTGTTTTTAAAACTAAATGAACTATCTAATTGTTCGCAAAGTGCCCGTATAACTGTCATCCCAAACGAATCACTTTCGTTAATGTTTTCAGGTAATCCGTTGCCATTATCTTTTACTATTAACGTAATATTATCGGAAGCTTTTAACGTTATAATTATTTTTCCATCAACTCTATTTTTAAATGCATGTTTGTAGCAATTCGTAATAACTTCATTTAAAATTAAACCACAAGGCACTGCTTCATTAATGCTTAAAGAAGCTTGTGAAATATCTGTTTCAATGCTAATGTTTTTTGAGAGTTTAGGATATGATAATTTAATTTCAGATACTAAATCTAGTATATATTCATTAAAATCAATTTCCGAAAAACTATTGCTTTTATATAATTTGTTATGAATTAAAGCCATTGATCGGATAATATCTTTGCTTTCATTTAAAATATCTTTCGCTTCCTCACTATGTACACTATCTATCTTTAAATTAAACAGTCCTATAATTACGGCTAAATTATTTTTAACCCGATGGTGCAATTCTGCCAGTAACATATCTTTTTCTGTTAACGTTTGGCGAATTGTTTTTTCAGCTTCTTCTTTTTCCAATAATCTTAAAGCATAGCGATTACGTTCCTTCAAGCCATTTTTTATGGTGAGATAAATAAAGAACCCCACTGTAAAAACACTGAACAAAAGATTAAATACAAACATTTGATACTGCATCTCTTTATTAATAAAAGACGATTTAAATAATGTGTGATGCGTGCTTAAATTTAAAATGATGAATACTAAATTGATAAAGAAATAAATACTGATTTCTACTTTTTCTTTTTTAATATCGAAGATAAAAGCCAAGGCTAAAAACAAAGGGAAGTAATATAAAAATGTGCCAGAATCTATACCAGAATATGAGTTAAAGTAAAAAGCTGCTATACTACTTGCACCAAACAGCACAAAAGTCGACAGTCGATGTTTCCCATATTTGTTTAACAAGATTGTTATAATACAAACCACTACAAGGCCTTCTATTAATATTGCAGAAAAAACATCGCCTAGTGCATAGTTATTAATGCCACTAAATAAAAAAATGAATAAGGCGATAAACGTAAATTGATTTGTTATTGCAACACGTGATTGCAAAACCTCATCATAATCTGGTTTTATTCCAATTTTAGATAAATATTTCCAAAACGATATAAGCACTTATTTACTTAAAATCTTAAATTCTGTTCTTCTGTTTTCCTGACGACCAGCATCTGTATCATTTGTTGCAACTGGCACCGTTTCACCATAACCTTTTGCAACTAATCTATCTGTAGAAATGGCTTTGCCAATTAAATATGCTACAACCGATTGTGATCGGGATTGCGATAACTTTTGGTTGTAATCATCAGATCCTTTACTATCTGTATGGCTTCCTAACTCAATTTTTAACGTTGGATTTTCGTTTAGTAATTTAATTAAACGCTCTAACTCATTAGCTGACTCAGGACGAATGGTTGCTTTATCAAAATCGAAGAAAATATTTTTAAGTACGATAGATTGTCCAACCTCCACTTTCTTTAAATCCACATTTTTTTCAACCTCTTGATAACTGGCTGTTTCTAAAGGAATGTCGAAATTTTCGGAATGAAATAAATAACTTTCTTTTTTTACAGCAATACCATAGTTTTTACCTGCAGGCAAACTCACTAAATATTTACCACTTGTACTATTTGATTTAAACACAGCAATTACTTCGTTAGCGGTATTATCCACTAACTCAATGGTTGCTTCAAGTGGTGCTTTCGTTTTATCATCTCTGATAATTCCTTTTAACACTGTCATTTTTGGCCCAACTGAAACAATTTTTTCTGCTTTAAAATCACTTACAGGTGCAGCAACGCTGGCTAATAAATTATCCTCGTTTAATAATACGGGTTGTTTTTCTGGTCCTAATAACGTGATTTTATAAATATCTTGTCCGCCTAATCCATCATTTGCGGCTTTAGAATAATACCCATGTATCCCATTAGCTGCTAATTGAAAAAACACATCATCGTTTGGTGTATTAATTGGATAACCCATGTTTACTGGCTTTCCCCATGCACCATTTTCGTATGTTGTTTTAAAAATATCGTATCCACCCATCGAGTTATGGCCTTTAGAAGAGAAGTACATCGTTTTTCCATCTGGCAACATATACACCCCATCTTCATTATATTCTGTGTTTAAAACAGGTCCGGCGTTTGTGGCTGATTCCCATTTTCCTCGTTCGTTAGTTTTAGTAAAATAAATGTCGTGGTCGCCTATTCCACCTTCTCTATCACTCACAAAATAAATCGTTTGACCATCAAACGAAAAAGTAGCCGAAGGCTCATGCCCTTTGGTATTAATGGCTTTTCCCATGTTATCCGGAGCACTCCATTTATTTCCTTCTAATAGAGAAATAAACAAATCGCCACCATTCTTTTTTCCGTTAAACGAAATTAATTTTTGCCCATCTGGTGATAAACATACTACCGCATCGTGATCATTTGTGTTTACTGGCACGCCAAGGTTTGCAGCCTTAGTCCAATTTTTACCTTCTTTGAAACTCACGTAAATATCTTCCATGGGCTCATTTAATCCTTCATCAATTACATCGCCTGTTGTTCCGGGTCTGCGCGATGTAAACATCATTACACTTTCATCTGCCGAAATAACTGGCGTATAATCATTGTACTGCGTATTAATAGATGAGCCAACATTATCAATAAATACACGAACTGGTGTTTTCATTAATTCCTTTCCGCTTTGGCATTCAAAAATACGTTTGTTAGTAGCCTTCAATTCTGCTGCATCTTTTGTAGTTGCTTTATATTGCTCATACTCAGCAATGGCTTTATCCCAGTTCAAATCTAAGTGATTAGCGTACCCTAAATAGTAATGTATTTTTTTATCGATGTTTGGGTTTAACTCAAACGCACGCATAAAATATTTACCACATTTTGCTCGCTCGTGAGTATGTGTGTAACAAACTCCCACTCGAAAATTTAATAAATCATTATTAGGATTAAACGTTTGCGCTTTTAAATAATATGGTAATGCATTACGGTAACCCCCGTCGCCATATTCAAATAACTCATCGCCCATTTTTAGTTGAGCGCGTGCTTCTTTAAATTCATCTTTTTTATCAGGAAAACTGCTTTTATCAAACGGCACATTTTGTGCAAATGTTAATGCTGAAGCAACTACTAAAAGTATTGTTATAATTTGTTTCATCTTAAATAGAAATTAAAAATTAATCGCAGATACCTGCCGAATATGATTTACCAACATTAACACCAAGCTCTGCTGCTTTTTTCCAATCAGCACAAGCACCTGTTTCATCACGTAACATTTGTTTAGCAATGCCACGGTTTACATACGCTGCACCACTTTTTGCATCAGCACCAATGGCTTTACTTGCCCAATCAGCGGCTGCTTTATACTCTTTCTTTTTAATATAAGCAGAGGCCATATTATTCATTGCCAACGCATAATCAGCCTTTGCTTTAAGTGCGGCATCAAAATCAGTTATGGCTCCGGCAATATCATTGTTGTTTAATTTGGACGTACCACGGTTATTTAAGGCTACATAGTAATCCGGTTTTAATTCGATGGCTTTTGTATAAGCCGCAATAGCTCCTGCATGATCACCTTTGTTACGCTTACACGAACCCAAATTATTGTAGGCGAAAAATAATTTCGAATCTAACGACACTGCTTTTTCGTAATCAGTCATAGCACCTGCTTCATCACCTAATTGTTTTTTGGCAGAGGCTCTGTCGTTATAGGCATACGCATAATCAGATTTTGCGCCTATGGCTTTATCATAAGCTGATACAGCCTCTTTATAATTTCCTGCTTCAAACTTTAGCTGACCTGTTAAGTAATATGCCTTACTAAAATTTTCATCAATTAGCGTTGCCTTATTTAAATACAACATACAAGAATCTTTACTATTTAGTGCGTAAAAATTTTGTGCTTTGCCAAACAAAGCTTCCGGATTAGCTGGATTGATCGCTAACGCCTTACTATAATCTTCGATAGATGCTGTGTAGTTTTTAGAGTCGAACTTTGCAAAACCTCTACTAATTAGAGCTTTATCAAAATTGGGATTAATGGTTAATGCTTTCGAAAAATTTTCGATGGCATTGTTGTAATCTTTTTTGCCTAAAAATTCTAAGCCTGCGTTATACGCATTTTCGGTTTCTTGAGCGGGAGTAAGAGCTGTTTTAATTTTTACGGTGTCTTGCGCATAAAAATTAAAACACAGCATACTTAAACCTAGCATGTATAGTTTTTGCATAATGTTGTTTTTTTTAACCGATTAAAGATACTGATTAAAGCAAAACTTAGGGGGTTTTTTATTAAAAATTAACGTAATACTCTTTCGTTAACTCAATATACTCGGGGGTATAGCTATGCCTTGTTAATTCCTCTATGGAAATGGTATTTTCGGAGAATTCTGTAGGCTTAAATTCAAATTGCATTAAGTGGCGTTTTTCTGTTTCTTTATCAATGCGTGATTTTACGCGCAATAATTTAGATAAAAACAACCCCTTTTTTTCGGCTAAAAATCTAAATTTTTCGGCTTCGAGTTTTGGTAAAATTAAACAAAATCGTCCTTTAGGATTGAGCAGTTTTAACACCCCATCTATCAATTCATCAAAAGGCAACACATCTGCGTGGCGTGCTTGCGAACGTTGCTCGTCAGTTGATTTTAAAGATTGTTCGAAATAAGGCGGATTGGTAATAATTAAATCAAACGGTTGAGTGGCGTGCCTTGCAAAATCTTGAAAAGAAAACTGTTGTACCGAAATTTGATTACTGAATTTACTATCAGCTACATTTTGCGTGGCTTGTTTCACGGCCATTTCATCAATATCAATAGCTGTAATAGTTGCTTTGGTTTTTTGTGCTAACATTAAGGCAATAACTCCGGTACCTGTTCCTATATCTAAAATAGTTTGGCTACCATTGGGGAATACCCACGCTCCCAGTAAAACCGAATCGGTGCCTACTTTCATAGCACACAAATCTTGGTGAATGGTAAATTGTTTAAAGGCGAAAGATGAACTTGGCATAAACCAGCATTATCGTTTTTAGCATTATAAAGTTAACAACAAATTTGAATTTTCGAATATATTTTATCGGCTTACAATAATTTTAACCTATGTATAAATTCTCTATTTTATTATTAATTCTATCTAACCTACTAATTGCACAACAAAGCATAGATGTTGTTTTAGATGGCTATAAAAAAGATAAAGAATTACA
>JAYSTR010000036.1:0-14414 GCA_043719555.1 Bacteroidota bacterium
TACCATTGCAAAAAACATTGATAGACAAGTTGTAAAGGGAACCGTTACAGAAGCTGATAAAACTGCAACTTTAGCTAATATAAAAACATTTACAAAATTAGAGGATGGTGCTAAAAACGCCGATTTAGTAGTAGAAGCTGCTAGTGAAAATTTAAATGTAAAATTGGCTATTTTTAAACAATTAGATGAAATTTGCCCACCTCATACAATTTTAGCAAGTAATACATCTTCAATTTCAATCACGCAAATTGCTGCAGTTACTAAACGTGCTGATAAAGTAATTGGGATGCATTTTATGAATCCTGTGCCTGTAATGAAACTAATAGAAGTTATTCGTGGATATTCAACTAGTAATGAAGTTTGTAATTTAATTATGGAAACTTCTAAAAAATTAAATAAAGTTCCTACAGAAGTGAATGATTACCCTGGTTTTGTGGCAAATAAAATTTTAATGCCTATGATTAATGAAGCTATTATTACTTTATACGAAGGTGTTGCAGGGGTTGAGGAAATTGATACGGTAATGAAATTAGGTATGGCACATCCAATGGGACCTTTACAATTAGCTGATTTTATTGGGTTAGATGTATGCTTAAATATTATGCGTGTGTTACAAGATGGTTTTGGTAATCCTAAATATGCTCCGTGTCCGTTATTAGTAAATATGGTAACTGCAGGGCATTTAGGAGTTAAAACAGGCAAAGGTTTTTATAATTATTCAGCAGGTACTAAAGATTTAATTTTAGCTGATCGCTTTAAAAAACAACCTTCAACGGTTTTAGCATAAGTAATGGGCGAGCCATCGGTTTTTGTTATAGAGTATCCTCCCATTAAAAGTGCAGGCGTGTATTATTTTAATACATCATCTGGCTTGAGATATGAGGTTCGTTTTGGCCGTAGGCAAGATAATATATTACACTCTACCATTGTGTTTGGTGTTATCAATGATGAGTTTGAGGGTGAGGAATACGTAACAACTAATCGTGGTGAAGTTTATAAAGTGATGAATACCATTGTTTTAATCGTTAAGGATTTTATGTTTCAGCATCCAAAAGTTAATATTTATGAATTTAACGCCATAGATAGAGATGAGGAAGAAATTGCAAATGCGAAAAATAACATTAAAGGTAATGCACGTTTAAAATTATATAAACGATATTTACCTAAAATATATGATACTGGCTGGAAGGTTGATTTTCATGGTAACAACGCAGTAGTATCAAAAAATAATTAATGAATTTAAATCTAAACACTAATAACTAAACACTAGTAGTATGGCTGTATATAAATTTAAAATAGTTGTAGAAGATAACGATGATATCTATCGTGAAATAGAAATTCTTTCGGGACAAACATTTGAGGATTTTCATAATTGTTTACAAGAAGCGTTTAAGTTTGATAATAAACATGCCGCTTCTTTTTTTGTAAGTGATGATTACTGGCGTAAAGATCAGGAAATTACCTTGCGAGAAACTGATTTACCTTTAGACTCTGAAGAGATAAGAAAAGGAGTTGCCCCAAAAGCATTAATGAGTAAGACAAAAATCGCTAAATTTATTGAGCAACCACGTCAGCGTTTTATGTATGTGTTTGATCCTGCAGTTAAGTGGGCGTTTTGTATTGAATTAATGAAAATTTTGGCAGATAATCCTAAAGAAAAATATCCGGTTTGTGTAAAATCTTTAGGTACAGCTCCCAAACAATACAAACAAACATTAGTAGTTGCTGATGACTTAGACCCAGATGCGCCAATGGTATCAAACGATGGCGATGTAGACGAAAGTGAAATTTATAAAGCTATAAAAAATGACACCAATGGGATTGATGAGGGCGATTTAAATCATTTGGAAGGCGAAGAAGGCGAAGATGGAGGCGAAGCGCACGAAGATGAAATGGGTGATGATGAAGAAATGGAAGACGGAGATGATAACGAATATGGTGGCTATGGTGAAGGTAGTGATGAAGACTAATTAAAAAGTAATTTCTAACAACAAAAAATAAATAATGGAAACAGTAGAAAAAGCAAATGCAGAATACGCAACACAGCTAAATGATTGGATTAATCAGGAAAGAGCTGCAATTGATTTAATTGGAACAATTGGTAAACTTTGGTTCGAAAAATCAATTGAATTAATTTTATTCCGTAATCAATTAGTAGATAGAAGTGTTAGCGAAATTATGAACTTGCACCAGTACGCTAAAAATATTGTTAAAAAAACAATTTCGGTTAATGATACTTTAGCAATTGCAAACGAAATTTTAAAAGCTGATGTTTGCCCATCTCGTATTGATATTGGAAAATTAGCGTTTGAATACCAACAAGAAAAAGCTAACCATAAAACAGTTTCTGATTTCTTAGGTGTAAAATTAAAAGATTTAATTGGTGCAAAATCAACTATTACTCCTAAAGATGTTGTATTATATGGTTTTGGTCGTATTGGTCGTTTAGCAGCTCGTGAGTTAATATCGCAGGCTGGCAAAGGCGAGCAATTACGCTTACGTGCTATTGTTACTCGTGGAAGCAGTAGTGAAGATATTGTTAAACGTGCCGATTTATTACGTACCGATTCTGTACACGGAAATTTTCCTGGTACTGTAATTGAAGATTTAGAAAACAAAGCGTTAATCATTAATGGCCACACGGTACATATGATAGATGCAAAAAATCCAGAAGATGTTGATTATACAGCTTATGGTATTAATGATGCGTTATTAATTGATAATACTGGCGTATTTAGAGATGACAAAGAATTAAGCCGTCATTTACAATCTAAAGGAATTAGCAAAGTGTTATTAACTGCTCCTGCTGGCGGTAATGTGCCAAATGTTGTACACGGTATTAATCACGAAACTGTTGATTTAAAAACACAAAAAATATTTTCGGCTGCATCTTGTACTACCAATGCTATTATGCCAATTTTATATTTAATTGATAAAGAATTAGGTATCGAAAAAGGACATATCGAAACAGTTCACTCTTATACAAATGATCAAAATTTATTAGATAATTACCATAAAAAATACCGTCGTGGTCGTTCGGCAGCTTTAAATATGGTAATTACCGAAACAGGTGCTGAAAGTGCTTTGAAAAAAGTATTACCGCATTTATCAGGTAAATTCACTGCAAACTCAGTACGAGTACCGACACCAAATGTTTCGTTAGCAATTTTAAATTTAAATATTAAGAAAGAAGTTACTCGCGATGAAGTAAATGAAATCGTTCGTAAATATGCGTTGAATGGTGCTTTAGTAGAGCAAATTCAATATGCATTTAGTAATGAATTAGTATCTACTGATATTGTTGGCAATCCTTGTCCATCAGTGTTTGATAGTAATGCTACTATTATTTCTCCTGATAAAAAAAGTATAGTATTATACGTATGGTATGATAATGAGTATGGATACACTCGTCAGGTAATTCGTTTTTCTAAACATATTGCTGAAGTTCGTAGAGCTATTTATTACTAGTCGCTTCGCTTATAATTACCAAAATCCCGATAGAGTTTCTATCGGGATTTTTTTATATTTACTGGTTATTATATTTTTATCATGGCTCAAAAAAAACTGTACACGTTTATTATATTAATTGCATCTATTGTTGCATTTTCTCAAAACGAATTTATTGATTACCGATCGCAAACAAATGCCTTGTATTGGAAAAATCGTAAACCTAATACAGATTATTGGCAACAGGATGTGCATTACAATATCAAAGCAAAATTAAATGATACAACAGATATTATTACAGGACACGAAGAGTTAACATATTGGAATAATTCTCCTAAAGAATTGTATGTAGTGTATTTTCATTTATATAACAATGCACAAACTAAAGATTCGTACTTAGCTGATTTGTATAAGAACAATAACTACCATTTAAAATTTAATAAATACCGTAAAGACGGAAAAGGTACTGAAGTAGAAAAAATAAAAGTTGGTAATACAGAACTGAAAACCGAATTGGATAACACCATTCTTAAAGTGTATTTAACGCAACCCTTATTACCTAATCAATCCATTACGTTTGATATAGATTTTAAAACCTACTATGCCAAAGAAGTGATTCGTAATCGTATGAAATTATTTAATGCATTTGGAAACAAGCATTATGATGTTACTCATTGGTATCCGCGAATTTCGGTTTACGATCGTAAATTTGGATGGGATACAGATCAACATATGGATCATGAGTTTTATGGTGATTTTGGTTCCTTTCATGTTGAGTTTACGATACCCAATAACTATGTGTTAGATGCAACAGGTGTATTACAAAATGAAGCTGAGGTATTACCTGATACGCTTCGTCAAAAATTAGATATTGCCAACTTTGCTAAAAAGCCCTGGAATTCGCCTCCATCAACGATTATCAAACGCGATGGAACCTATAAAACTTGGAAATTTTCCGCACTTAATGTGCATGATTTTGCGTTAACGGCCGATCCAACATATCGCATCGGTGAAAGTAGTTGGCAAGGTATTAAGTGCGTTGCTTTGGTACAAGAGCCGCATGCTGCAGGCTGGCAAACAACCACGCAGTTTATGACCAGAGTGTTAGATGTCAATACCTACAACATTGGTACGTATCATTACCCTAAAATTATTTGTGCTGATGCACAGGATGGAGTAGAGTACCCCATGTTAACGCTTGATGGTGGCTATGATCCAGAGTACAGAGATTTATTAATTCATGAAATGACGCACAATTGGTTTTTTGGAATGGTAGGTAATAACGAAACTTATCGTGCATTTTTGGATGAAGGGTTTACACAATTTTATACAGCAGATACCTATCAGTTTATTGATGGACCAAATAAAATTGATATGAAACCTAAGAGTAAATACGTGCAACGTTTTACCGAACAAAACAGAATTTTAGATGACCAAGTTTATAATGGTTATATGAATGCAGTTACAACAAGGCAAGAAGAAGTAACACTAAATACACATAGTGATGATTATAATGGTGGTATACGCCACGGTGGAGGTTATGGTGCCGTATATACAAAAACAGCAACGATGCTCAAAAATTTAGAATATGTATTAGGTCGGGCATTATTTGATAAGAGTATGCAAGCCTATTTTAATCAATGGAAATTTGCGCATCCGTATCCCGAAGATTTTAGAAACTCGATTATACAATATAGTGGTGTTGATTTAAATTGGTTTTTTGACCAATGGTTAGAAACTACTAAAAAGATTGATTATAAAATTGGACGCGTTAAACACGGTAAACAAAAAGGAGAATATTTAATTAAATTTAAACGTAAAGGCGACATGCAAATGCCGATTGATTTTACGGTGTTAGATAAAAACGATTCGGCTTATCATTATTATATTCCTAATACCTGGTTCGAAAAGCCAGTAAAATCAAATGTGTTGCCGCGTTGGATAGGTTGGGGAAAAGTTCGCCCAACGTATGTCGCTAAAGTCCAATTAAACAGCAAATTAAAAAATGTGATTATCGATCCTTCTCGTCGTTTGGCAGATGTGGATATGATGAATAATGTGAAACATCACAAAGTTGATATAGAGTTTGATTCTAAAATTTATAACCCAACCGACTGGAAACATTATGAGTTAAAAGCTCGCCCAAGTCTTTGGTATAATGGTTACGATGGTATAAAAGTGGGTGCGCATTTAAATGGTGGGTATATGAACACTAAGCATGTATTTGATTTAACGGCTTGGTTTAGTTCAGGATTTGGGCAAACCAATTTAGATTCTACCACGCGCATTAATGATTACAATGTATTTTCGTTTTTATTAAATTATAAAACATCCACTTCTAAGTTTATTAAAAAATCAAATGTATATGCTACATTAAAATCTTTAGATGGATTAGAAAGTGGGTTAGTTGGTTTTGAGAAAAAAAGTAACAACGATAAAAACAGAGTGTACATACAAGTAAAAGCGATGTCTCGCGATTTACAACGCGATTTGGTTTATTTAATTAATCAAAACGAATGGCAGATACAAAAATTAAATAGCTATTTAAATGTAGGAGTAGATCATAGCTATGCCTACAATCACGGGACAGGTACAATGAATTTAAATGCTCGTGCAAGTGCCTTTACAAATGATTACGATTACTCATCGTTGCAATACACGGCTATTAATAAAAATGATTTGGGTAAAATAAATATTAATACACGCGTGTTTGCGCAATTAGGTTTCGGGAATAAATTAGCTGATGAATCGATGTTATTTGCATCGGGTTCTAATCCCGAAGATTTAATGGATAATAAATACACACGCTCCAATGGATTTATTCCACCAAGTTGGGGTAAGTATGGAGCAACCACTAATCATTTTGCATCAGGTGGCGGTTTAAACTTAAGAGGCTATAGTGGTTATTTATTAGCAGCTACCGATGCTAATGGTTTTGTAGTGTATAACTACAAAGGTACAACGGGAGCATCGGCTAGTGCAGAGTTAGAGTTTGGTAAATTATTTAGTTTTATGAATATTAAAAAATTAAATAACACCATTAAGCTATCGCCTTATTTATTTGGTGATGCAGGAACCATTAATATTAACACGCCAGGTAAAGCAACGATTATGTCGGATATTATTGCCGATGCAGGTGTTGGTATGGCATTGAGTATACAAAAATGGGGACCATTATATGGCGTAAAACCGTTAACTATCCGCTTTGATATGCCTTTCCTCATTAATCGTTTGCCTTTTGCAGAGAAAGATTATATACAGGCTCGCTGGATGATAGGGATTAATAGAGCGTTTTAAAATGCTAGCTATAAAACCAATCATAACTAAACTCCTTAAGCAATTACTCATCGTATTTGCGTTGTACACTGTGTTTCGGATTTTATTTTACTGGTTTAATAAAAACTATTTTCAGGGATTAGAAACCATCGAGTTTTTTAAAATTTTATTTTTTGGATTACGATTTGATGCATTTAGTATTGCGGTATTTAATTCCTTATTTATTTTATTATCGTTACTACCATTTCAGTTTTCGGTTACTCCAATTTATCAGTCTGTTTTAAAATGGATTTTTATTATCACAAATTCTTTTGGGTTATTATTAAACGCCATTGATTTTGCGTACTTTCCCTTTACTCAAAAACGAACCACTTACGATGTAGTAAATCTTACTATTGGCGGGCAATCCAACATCACGCAATTAATTCCTGTTTTTTTAATGGATTACTGGTATGTGGTTATTTTATTGGTGCTGAGTATTTGGGCCTTAATCAAATTATATAAGCAAACTTTAAAATCTGCTAACCATACTAGTTTGCCTTTTACTTTTAAACGTTTTTCTCTTTATTTTATTTCCTTTATTCTTACAACAGGATTAACCGTACTGGCTATACGTGGTGGATTACAACGTGTGCCAATTATGTTAATAGATGCAGCGTCTTATACTAAGCCTCAGTATATTCCTATTTTATTAAACACGCCTTTTTCGATTATCAAAACCAAAGAATCTGAGAAATTAGAAACCTTAGATTTTCTTCCTAAACAGGATTTGATAACCTATGTAAATCCTAGACATCAATCCGATACAGGTGCTTTTAAAAATACCAATGTGTGTGTGATTATCCTCGAAGGGTTTTCTAAAGAATACACGGGCTTATCAAACCGAAAAAGTTACACGCCCTTTTTAGATAGTTTAACCAAACAATCGTTGGTATTTACGAATGCTTTTTCAAACGGTAAAACATCCATCGAAGGCATTCCATCTATCTTAGCATCTATGCCTAGTTTTATGAGTAATCCTTATATTAATTCCAATTACAGTAATAATACCATTGAGGCTTTACCGTCATTACTAAAACATAACAAGTACTACTCAGCCTTTTTTCATGGAGGAACAAATGGTACTATGAATTTTGATGCCTTTGCAAGTATGGCTGGTTTTGATGATTATTTTGGACGTACAGAATACAACAACGATGAGGATTACGATGGGCATTGGGGAATTTGGGACGAGCCGTTTTTACAATATATGGTAAAAAAAGTATCACAATTTAAACAACCATTTTTCACAACGGTATTTACTTTAAGTTCACATAATCCATTTAAAGTACCTGCAAAGTTTGCAAATAAATTTAATAAAGGTACTCTCGAAATTCACGAAAGTGTTGGTTATGCCGATTATGCTTTGCAACATTTTTTTAATGAAGCAAAAAAACAAGCTTGGTTTAAAAACACGTTATTTGTGTTAGTGCCAGATCATACGGCGTTGTCCGATGATGCCTTTTATGTAAATAGTTTGGGGCAGTATACCATTCCTATTATGTTGTATAAAGAAAACGAATTGTCAGGAATCTCCAATAAAATAGTGGAGCAAATAGATATTATGCCAACTATTTTAGATTATTTAAATTATGATAAACCTTACTACGCATTAGGACAAAGCATGTTTTCAACTCAAGCAAAACCTAGCTTGCATTACATGAATAATAATTATACACTCACAACTGATTCGTTATTTTTCATGTTTAATAACTTTAGTATTTCGGGCGTGTATAATTATAAAAAAGATAGTACTTTATCTCAATCAATTTTAGGCTTATATAAAACACAAGAAGATTATTTTTTAAATTATACAAAAGCCTTTGCTCAAACATATTCAAACGATTTAAATAAAAACACAACACATTATATAAAATGAAGCATTACGATTTAATAGTTATAGGTGGCGGACCAAGCGGATATGCTGGTGCCATGCGTGCGCTCGATTTTAAAAAGAAAGTATTACTCATTGAAAAAAAACGTATTGGTGGCGCAGGCGTTTATGATGGTGTGTTAACCTCAAAAACCTTGTGGGAATTATCACAAAAAGTATCTTCTATACGAGAGATGATTCCTGATTACCAGATTAATTACGATGATATTGTTAAAACCCTTAAAGAATCGGTATTTGAGCGTAAAACTCAAATGACAGTACATTTAAATTTATTACATAAGCAACATCCCGAATTATTTGAGTACGATAAAGGTAAAGCTTCTTTTGTAGATAAAAACACCATTTTAATTACGAAAGAAGACGGAACAACCAAAACTGTAACAGCGGATAATATTTTAATTGCAACCGGTAGTCGTCCACGTTATTTACCATCTATTGCTATTGATGAACAAAATATTATGACGAGTGATGGCGTTAAGAATTTAGCGGTGATGCCAAAAAGTATAGTTGTATTGGGAGCAGGTGTTATTGGTTGTGAGTTTGCTACGATATTCTCTAATATAGGACAAACTAAAGTATATTTAATTGATAAAGCCGACAGAATTTTACCATTTGAAGATGATGATGTAGCCAAAGTTGTGAGCGATAGTTTAGAAAAACAAGGTGCTGTCATCCATCATGGAGCTTCATTAAAACGTATGGAAGTGGTTAACGGAAAGGTAGAGTATGAGTTAGAGTATAAAGATGGAACTACCGAAGTGATTACTGTTGATAAGGCTTTAGTGTCTGTTGGGCGTGTAGCTAATGTAGAAAATATTGGGTTAGAAAATGTTGGTGTAAAATTAAACGAACGCGGAAGCATTTGGGATGATGATACGCAAACGAACATCAGTAATATTTATGTAGCAGGTGATGCAACAACTGAAATGGCTTTAGTAAATGTAGGAGAAAGAGAAGCACGTCATGCTATTGTGCGAATGTTTGGCCCAACAATTAAGCCATTGAACTATCAAAACATATCTACCATTATGTTTTTAAATCCTGAAGTGGCAAGTGTTGGTATGAGCGAGCAGGATTGTAACAAAAAAGGGATAGCTCATAAAGTAGTTAAATTAGATTATAGTACCAATGCTCGTGCTATTGCGATGCGTAAAACAAAAGGCTTTTTTAAAATTATTGTTACTAATGATAATGGCATGCGTATTTTAGGTATGCGTGCCGTTGGAGAGCATGCTAGTTCTGCTATACAAGCTGTAGCTTACTTAATGCATACCAACCAGGGTATTAGAGACTTAGCCGATATGATGCATCCTCACCCAAGTATTATTGAGGGGATACAAGAATGTTTAAGAATGTTATTAGGAAAATCAATTTACAAGTCATCTGTATTTAAAGATAAATTGAAATGCTATGTTTGCGAAAATGGGGTTTGTACACCAATCGAAACATTAACGGATATATAGAGCTATATCATGACAACGTGTGACTACTGATAACCAATTGTTTAAGTTATTTGTCAGTTTGAGCAAAGTCGAGAACTTTTTTAATGCACTGCTTTAGTTTAGTATAAAAACGATGTGTCAGTTCGAGCGTAGTCGAGAACAATTCCAAAATGGGGTATATTCTTTGACGAAATCATTTATAGATCGATAAATAAAAACGTGTCAGTTGGAGCGTAGGCGAAAACTTTTTTTACGCACTGCTTTCTTTAGTATAAAAACAAATACGGTCAGCTCGAGCATGGTCGAGAACAGTTGTAATAAAAAATATAGTCGTGAATTTTATTTAAGAAAACTACTTAACGTATGCACTCAATTCCCACGAAACTTTTTTAGCTTCGTTAGCAGCAGCTTCAGCAAAGTCTTCACCGTTTGAGGCATAAATAACAGAACGAGACATATTGATGATTAAACCAATATCTTTTTTAATTAAACCATATTTGCAAACGTCTGCAATGCTTCCACCTTGGGCTCCAACACCTGGTACTAATAAAAAGTGAGTAGGTACAATCTCACGCACTTCGGTTAACATTTCTGCTTTAGTAGCACCAACAACGTACATTAAGTTTTCATCAGTTCCCCAAGTAGCAGTTGCTTTCAAAACTTCTTTATAAAGTTCCTTACCATTTGTTTGTAGCATCTGAAAATCGGACGAACCCTCGTTCGATGTTAAGGCTAAAACGATAGCCCATTTATTATCAAATTCTAAAAATGGCGTAACTGAATCTTTGCCCATATAGGGCGCCACAGTAATAGCATCAGCATGTAAACGATTAAAGAATGCTTTAGCATACATTCGCGACGTGTTTCCAATATCACCACGTTTTGCATCGGCAATTAAAAAATGTTTTGGATAATTATGCTTAATGTATTTAATGGTTTTTTCTAAACTGCCTAAACCTGTTAAACCATAAGCTTCAAAAAAAGCGGTGTTTGGTTTAAATGCAATACAATGCTCCGCAGTCGCATCAATAATTAAACGACAAAATTCAAAAATGGTATCATCTTCTTCGTTTAAGTGCTTGGGTATTTTATCAATATCCGGATCTAGTCCTACACACAAAAAAGTTTTTTTTGTTTTAATTTCGTTTATTAATTCTGCTCGTGTCATATCTATAATTATTGAGTTTTTGAGATAGTGAATTGGTGCATTATATTCATTTGCCAACTCGCTAATTCTTTAATTAAGTAATTTTTTACATTCCTCCTTCTTTCAAACGTTCTGCATTTTCAGCAAATTGCAAGGCATCAATCATTTGTTGTATGTAGCCATTTGTAAAATCAGATAAATTATACAATGTTAAGCCTATACGATGATCGGTAATACGATTTTGAGGATAATTGTAGGTTCTAATTTTTTCTGATCTATCACCTGTACTGACCATAGTTTTACGACGCTTGGTTGTTTCCGCTAAACGTTTTTGATATTCAATATCATATAATTTCGAACGTAGCATCTCCATTGCTTTTTCGCGGTTACCTAATTGGTTACGTTGAGTTTGGCATGTAACCACAATACCCGATGGTTTGTGGGTTAATATTACTTTCGATTCTACTTTATTTACATTTTGTCCACCTGCACCACCGCTTCGTGCAGTTGCCATTTCTAAATCAGCGGGTTTAATTTCAATATCCCATTCTTCTGCTTCTGGCAATACAACTACGGTTGCAGCGGATGTATGCACACGGCCTGCCGCTTCGGTAGCTGGCACACGTTGTACACGATGCACACCGCTTTCAAACTTCATGGTGCCAAAAGCATTGTCGCCTTTTACGTTAAATACAATTTCTTTAAAACCACCCATCGAACCAGCATTTTCATCAACTACTTCTAGCTGATAGCCTTTAATTTCGCAGTAGCGACGGTACATATCAAATAAATCGCCAGCAAAAATTGCAGCTTCATCTCCACCAGTTCCGCCACGAATTTCCATTGTGCAGTTTTTAGCGTCCTCTGGATCTTTTGGAATTAATAATAAACGAATTTCATCGGCTAATTTTTCTTCAGCCGTACGGTTTTCTTCCAATTCCGCTTTAGCCATATCCAAAAATTCCTTATCCTTTTCGGTAGCTAATACTTCTTTGGCACCATTAATATTGTCGGTAATTTGCTTGTATTTATAATAGGCCTCAACAACAGGCTGTAATCCTTTGTATTCGATATTTAATTTTTTAAATAAACGCATATCGGCAATCACGCTAGGGTCGCCTAGTTTTGCTTCAACATCTGTATAACGTCTTTTAATTTCTTCTAATTTTTCTAACATATTAATTTCTTTACTAAAGCGCGAAGATACTAAATCAATCCTTAAATTGGAAAATTACTGTAGAAATGATATTTGTTTCAGATCTTTAAATAATATCAGTTTAATATACTTGTCTAACCTAAATATTATTATAATTTTGACTTAAATTAACATTTAATACCCAAAGCGATGACTTTAAAATTTCTGACCGTTAAAAGAATCACACCCGTTCTTTTATGTGCAATAGCATTAAGTGCTTGTTTGAAAAAGAAAATTGATTTTGATAATATGGCAGATCAGCAATGGACGCCAGAGGTTGCGGTACCCCTAGTTAATAGCTCGTTTACCATTAAAGATATTTTAGTAGAAACCAATAAAAAAGGAAACGTTTCGGTGGCACCTGATGGTTTTTGTACTTTAGTTTATAAGGGAAATTTGTTCTCGGTTAAAGGTACCGATTTTATTCCGATGGTAAATAATACTATTAATTCTAATTATAATTTTACTGCATCTGATTTATTAGCAATAAATACAACACCAGTTGGTTCTTCTGCTACTATTACATACAGCACTTTAGCTACTTATGCAACAGGTAATGGTTTAGTGAAAATTGACGAACAAACCTTTAAAACAGGCGATTTAAATATTAGTATTGTCTCTAATTTTAAGCAAAGCTCCGTGATAACGATTACTATGCCAACAGCAAAAAAAGCTGGCATAGCATTTACTCAAACCATTGCAGTTCAGGCATCTACGGGTAGCCCAGTTAGTATTGTACAAACATATGATTTAGCAGGTTATAACTTTGATATGACTAATGGTGGTGTTACCACTAATCAATTTAAAATAAATTATAGTGTAAAAGCGACTAAAACAGCTGCAAACTCTACAATTGGCGAAAATATTCAAATTACAGAAGGATTTACAAATCAAAGGTTCTTGTTAATTAAAGGAGATGTGGGAACGCAAGGTATTACGGCAACTAGAGACACCGTGTCAGTTTCTATTTTTAAAAATGCTTTGCAAACAGGCGATTTTAGTGTTAAATATGCTACTATTAAATTTAATATTGAAAATTCTTATGGCTTACCTATTAGACTAAATAATATGCAATTGTTTCCATTTGGTAATGGCCAAACATTTACTTATCCTACAATTCCATTACCAGCAGCCTATGCTCTTATTGATATTAATACTCCTACAGTTGTTGGTGATAGCGCAGCCACTGGTCCTCCAGCGCTTCCTATTATCGGTGGTCCAGCTGAAACAGCTTTAAATGCGACAATTAATCAAAAACCGAAAAATTTTATTTATAATGTTGGATCATTAACAAATCCAAATGGACCTACTACACCTTCAACCCGCAATTTTATAACCGATCAAAGTCGATTTAGAGTTGATTTTGAATTGGATATTCCTTTGGATGGTAAAGCTTGGGATTTTATATTTAGAGATACAATTCCATTTACATTTGGCAAAGAAACTTCCGGGAAAATAAATAGCTTGCTTTTACGTAATTATGTCAATAATGGCTTTCCATTTGACGTGGGTATTAATTTAGATTTTGTAGATAGTGCGTATGTTTTAAAACAAACACTTAATCCTAATGCCGTTTATTCAGATGTTATTCCATCAGCAGCAATTGATATTGCAACAGGTAAAGTAACAACTAGTACTGAAAAGACTACTGATTTTGTATTAAACAAAACTCAAATTGATAATTTAAAAAATGTGAAACATATTATTGTACGTGCAACTGGTAAAACTACTAATGCGGTGAGTGGTGCCGGACCAGATGTTAAAATTTATGATTACTATAAATTAGCTGTAAAAATGGGTATTAAAGGGGAATTTAATATTCCACTTAAAGATAAATAATTTAAAAGAATCATATCACTACAAAATATTTTATGAAAACAAAATTAATCATTCGCAGTTTATTGCTTCTTACAATTATATCTAACTCGTTGTTAGCTCAGCAAGATTTAACGTTGTATAATATGACTTCGTTGC
>JAYSTR010000037.1:0-5498 GCA_043719555.1 Bacteroidota bacterium
TGTTTACGATATTTCCCCAACCAACACGTACATTTTCAACACGAACAGTAGGCTCTGCAGCCCAAGCTGTACCATTGTTATAGCAGTATCCTGTGCCACGGTTAGCGTAAGATGTAGACGCGTCAGAAAATTCCATAGTCCAAGCAGCAGCCATAGAACCATCACGATTAACTACCAAACGATCAGCAACACTACTATTAGTTTGTAAATCGTAATAAGTATGACCAATTACTGAAGAAGTAACCATAGATGTTTTGTTAGCATTAGTATTTGCTACAATTCTTGGTTTTGGAGTTGCTGTTACAGCTGAGAAATTAAATTCATCTGCTTGTCTAGCAGTTTTTAAAACCGCTTTGTTTGCTAAGTGCGCTGGTATTTTATTAACCAACTTAGAGTTTTGAGCTGTAACCGCTAAAGCAGAAAATGCAGCAAAACCAAATAGTAATTGTTTTTTCATGATTTTTTATTTTTTAATTAATAATTAAACAATGTTTCCTACAAATTTACATTATTTTATTGTTAAATCATAGCATGTTAATATGTTTATTTTCTACAAAAAAAACACCAATTTTTAAAGATTTTTCTCTAATTTTTCTAACCTAATTCCTCTTGATCCTTTAATTAATACGGTAGTTTCACTAATTTTATTAGTAACTAGATAATTGGATAAATCCTCTGTGTTTTCAAAATAATGATAATTTGGGTATACAATTTTTAAGCTATGAAAAATTGGACCTACTAAAAATACATTTTTTTCATTAAGCGTATTTAATAAATCTAAAATGTCTTGATGCTCTTTTTTTGCAAATTCCCCTAATTCTAGCATATCTCCTAATATGAATATTTTTTTGGAAGATATTTGTTTGTGAAAATTGTCGATTGCTATTTTCATGCTACTAGGATTGGCATTGTAGGCATCTAAAATCAAGGTATTTGTGCTTGTTTTTTTCACTTGCGATCGATTCATTTCAGGAAAATAATTTTCTAAGGCCTGATTGATATCATTTGTAGGTACTTCAAAAAAAGCACCTACACAAGTTGCGCAAAGTGCATTGATGTAATTGTAATGCCCAAATAGTTTTGTTTTTACTAAAGCAGAATTGTCAATCAATTCATTTTGTTTAGCCCATTTAAACTCAACAAACTCACTATTTGCAAACGATTGTCCGAAAATAAAATTAGTAGATTTTTCTCCGTATGAAATATGTGGTATTTCATTTGCTAATTCTACTAATACGCTATCGTCGGTATTTAAAAATAGTTTTCCGTGAGTATGTTTAATGTATTGATATAATTCAGATTTTCCTTTTTTAATTCCTTCTAAACCACCAAACCCTTCCATGTGTGCTTTACCAATATTAGTAATGATGCCAAAGTTTGGTTGGGCTATTTCTGATAAGAATTCAATTTCTTTTTGATGATTAGCTCCCATTTCAATAATTGCCATTTCGTATTCTGGAGTTATGGATAGTATAGTTAATGGCACACCAATGTGATTGTTTAAATTCCCTTTCGTTGCTAGTGTTTTATATTTTTTTGATAATACCGCATGTATTAATTCCTTATTGGTTGTTTTTCCATTACTACCAGTAATACCAATAAAAGGGATATTTAATTGTTGGCGATGGTACTTTGCTAATTGCTGTAAAGACTCTAATACATTTGATACAAGTAAAATTTCTTTACCATTTGAAATCGTTTCATCGTCTACTATAGCAAAACTACAGCCTTGTTTTATGGCTTCTTCTGCAAAAGTATTGGCATTAAAGTTTTCGCCTTTTAATGCAAAAAATAACGAGTTAAGTTCTAGTTTTCTAGTATCAGTAGATACTTTATAATTTGAGAGTATATATTTTTCATATAACTCAGGTATGGTAATTGTTTTTGACATGTGATAAAATTAAAAAGCCTTCGTAAATAATTACGAAGGCTTTTTTTTATTTTTCAACAAAGTTATTTATTCATCCCAACTGGGCTACCTAACCTTACCATAGCACATCTAAATCCTAAATAGGCTGTAGATTGGCGCTGATCTAAAAATCTACGAGTACCAGGGTTTAACCAGTAAGCTCTATCTCTCCAGCTACCACCTTTATAAACACGAGATTTATCATTAATTAATGATGCTCTTGCGTATTCATACATTAATTTATCAGCTTTATCTCCGTATGCATCTTCACCTTGACCATAATATAAACTTGAATTTACATCACCATCTAAATAGCTTATGTAATCTGATGTTTTGTAGTTACGACGCTCGTCTAAGTTATCTGATGATACAGCAGCCGAAACTTCTCTCCATTTAACTCGCCCTGGGATATCTGATTTACCATCAGCTGGAGCATTAGCGTAATTTTGAGCATCTTTAGTTAAAGTAGTTAATACACTATCCGTAACTTCTGAAGTTTCTTGAGAAACACCATGAGCTGTAGGAACGTTTACTTTATGAGTAAATTTTTGAAAAACTGGACCGTCAATGTTAGTTGCAATAGTTCCATCTGTACTATCTTTAACCTGTGTAACAAATACGTTACCACGGAAAGGTCTGAATTCATCTGCATCCTGAGATGTATTAGCACGATAAACATCCATTACCCACTCAGATACGTTACCAGCCATATTATATAAACCATAATCATTTGGCCAGTAAGAATAAACTGGAGCTGTTACATCCGCATTATCATTTAAGAAACCTGCAGTACCCATCATATCACCAGCACCACGTACAAAGTTAGCTGCAATTTGTCCTATGTATTTATCATCAGAGTTACGAACACCATGTCCATTCCAAGGATAAATTCTACGATCTGTAATACGCTCACCAATAGTGTTACCAATTAAACCGTAAGCAGCATATTCCCATTCAGCTTCTGTTGGTAAACGGTATTTTGGTAAAAAGATACCATCTTCCATTTTAACATCACGCTCAGGATTTTGCTCATCAAATGAAGGTAATTTTTGTTTTAACTGTCCTTGCCATTTTCCAGATAAATAGGCTTCTGTACTAAAATAATCTTGATCAGATGGATTTGGAACGTGATCTAATAATCCTTCACGAATTAAAATGAATTCATTTACACGATCAGTTCTCCAAGCACAATATTCATTTGCTTGTAACCAGTTAATTCCTACTACTGGATAATCACGGTAAGATGGGTGACGTAAGTAATACTCAACAAATGGCTCATTATAAGCTAATTTTTCACGCCATACCAAAGTATCTGGTAACGCTTTTTGGTAAATATCTGGGAAAGTTGGTCCAAACACACGACCAGTCCACCATAAATATTCTAAATACGCAAAATTACTAACTTCAGTTTCATCCATATAAAAGGAAGAAACAGTTACACGACGAGGAACATTGTTCCATTCGTAAGTAACATCCATTTCAGTACGTCCCATCGAGAATGATCCACCTTCAACTAAAACCAATCCTGGCCCAGTCTCTTGTTCTTCGTAAGGCATTTTCTCAAAGCCTCCATTATCTGAATTGTTATATTCCCAACCGGTAGTTGATGAACGTTCACTAGAACAAGAAACAGCAAATGCTGTAACTAATAATGCTAGTGTTTTTTTACTTTTTATGAAATTAAACTTCATGTTTAGGGATTTAATTTTGTAGTATAACGTTAGTTTTATAAAAAAGTTACAATTATTTTAAAACGAAGGGCAACTTATTGTTCTATATTTCTTTTTCTTTGGTTTACACTCGAATTGTATTTGTAATGAAACTTCGTGAGATCCAGCAGTATTACTTGATAATTTAGATACAGTTACATCATAGCTGTAACCAATTTTCATGTGATCGGTTTGTACGCCAACCAATGCAATAAATGCATCTGAGTTACGATACCATAAACCACCAACAAAGGCACCTTTAACAACATAAACACCTAAGTTTAATTGAGTGAATTTTGCTTGTTGTTGGAATAATATATTTGGAGAAATATAAGATTCATTCCCTTTTTCTAAAGGTATGATTGCACCAGCATGTCCTGTAATTTTAAGAGGTAACTTGGATACACCTTGCAAACCTTCATCAGGTTGAGTTAGATGATGAAATGCGGCTCCAACGAAATATTTTTTACTAAAACCTAAAATTCCAGCACCAAAATCTAAATTAGATTTATTTTGTGAAGGAATAATTTCATTTGTATTCCAAACAAATCCTCGACGAGCATCAATCATATCGCCAAAATTAAGTTTTGTTCTGTCTAATGTTTTTTGAAAAAAACCAGCTTGTAAGCCCATTTTTATAGAAAATTCGCGAGTTACAGGTAATAAGTAAGAGTAAATAGCAGTTGCACTCGTTGATTTTAAAATTCCTCTGCCTTGGTCATCTTGATTAACCATAATACCTAATCCACCATTAAGTGCATCGATATGCTGATCGTATGACGCGCTGTAAGTGACATAAGTTCCAGATAAACTTGGCCATTGGTTACGGTAATTCATACAAATACGCGGACATCTAGCTGTACCTGCGAAAGCCGGATTCAAGTATAATGGGTTCGCGTAAAACTGTGTAAATTGAGGATCTTGAGCTTTTAAATCTTGTATAGTAACAATAACACAAAGGCTTATAAGCCAAATAGTTATTTTTTGCGCCATGAGTTGTTTCATACTTTGTCTTTTCCTAATCACAAATATAACAGTTGGTTTGTAAAATAAAAATTTTTATACAACAATATTTTTTTTTGTTTGTCGTTTTATACGTGTAATTTTAACTAAAACTTGCTTAATGTTCAATATATTTTACCATAAAGTCTCCAAAATAATCATTATAATTTTAGTGTTTACTTCGTTTTCTGCATTTTCTCAAAAAAACATTAAAGAAAAATCACCAGCTAAAAATATTGAATCTACTGTTTTTTTACAAAATTGTTCGGGTGATTACATTAAAGATGGTTTGCCTTTTTTGCTTGAGACGAAAATTGTGAATAATTCTATCCCGTCATTTTCTATAGATAACGTTAAAGTAAGGGAATTATCCTCTAGCGAACTTTCTAAAATTAATGAATACAAGAAACATATTACCTCAAATTTTGAGATTTTTGAAATAGTAGAAAAAGCAAGATTTGAAAATGTTTTGTCTGAAAAAATTATTCCATTAAGATTAAATCCTGAAACTGGTAAATATGAATATTTAGAAAGTTATGAAACAAATTGGAATTTCAATATAAATAATTCGAAGTTAAAAATTCCAGGCTCTAATTTAAAAACCAACAATGTATTTAATTCTGTTTTAGCGACAGGTAAGTGGTACAAGGTTGGAATTGCCAATAACGGTGTGTATAAAATGGATAAGACTTTTTTAACTAAGCTAGGGTTAAATGTAAGTTCTATTGATCCGCGTAATATTAGAGTTTACGGTAATGGCGGTAAATTATTATCATTTAAAAATTCGGATTTTAAATACGATGATTTACAGGAAAATGCTATCTCGGTAATTGGGGAAACTGATGGAATATTTGATAATAATGATTACGTGATGTTTT
>JAYSTR010000038.1:0-5449 GCA_043719555.1 Bacteroidota bacterium
GTTTGCTTCAGTTTATGTTTATCCGGTAGTGGATGATACGATTGAAATTAATATTCATCCATCTGAAATTGAAATGAGTACCTCACGAAGTGGTGGTGCAGGTGGACAAAACGTAAACAAAGTTGAATCGAAGGTACAGTTATTACATAAACCAACAGGTATCGTTGTTGTATGTCAGGTAGAGCGCTCGCAATTAGGAAATAGAGAAAAAGCTATGCAAATGCTTCGATCGCAATTATATGAATTAGAAATGCGTAAGCGTAACGAAGCACGCGATGCTGTAGAAGATGGTAAAATGAAAATTGAATGGGGTTCGCAAATACGTAGTTATGTGTTGCATCCATACAAAATGGTAAATGATCATCGTACCGAATTTAAATTAACTGATGCTGAAGGTGTGCTTAATGGTAATATGGATGAGCTGATTAAAACATTTTTAATGAGTCAAGGAAAGAGAAAATAGATTAACTAATAGAATACATGAGTAAGATAACCATATTATATAATCCACGTTGTAGTAAGTGCCGTGAGGCTTTGAGTTTACTTGAGGGAGAAAATTGTGAGATAGAAATAGTAGAGTATTTAAAAAATTCCATCACAAAAAAAGAATTAAAATCTATTTTGGCAAAGCTTGGGTTAAAGGCGTTTGATATTGTTCGTAAAAAAGAAGCCTTGTTTTTAAAGAAATTTAAAGACAAAAAATTCACTAACGAAGAGTGGATACAAATACTTTTAGAAAACCCAACCTTAATTGAACGTCCTATCGTTATTGATGGTTACAAAGCTATAGTTGGTCGTCCACCTGAATTAGTGATTGATTTATTAAAACGGAAAAAATAAATTTATAATTTTTGTATCGAATGTATTTCGTTAAGGTTAATACTCATTGACCCGTTTTTTTGACGAACTTGATTTAATGGTAAAAACTTAGCGTGCCAAGTAATTTCGGGTGATTTATAAGATGTGCGAGAATACACTGTTTGAAAAAACGTTTCGTTAATTGCTTTAATGGAAATGATAAATTCAGCATCATTATCTTTTAAATATTGTTCTGTAAATCCATACATAGGGCTATTTTCAGTAATAGGATGAACAACTGTCCAACTAAAAGGTAAAAAATTAATTTTATCTCGCTCTAATTCTAAGCTTTGAAAATCACGACGATTAGTTTCAGGATTATTAATTGCAATGGTAATTTTACATTCAATTTCAATTAATTCGTGTTGTTTTTTATTCGCTATTCTAAACATAAAGCCTGTTGAATCGTGATAAGGTGCAACAACTGCCGTATCACTATACTGTAGGTACGCATTGGGTTTAGAAAATCGTCCGTACAACAAACCTGTAATAATTGCAAAACCCATTAAACCAAGCATCGATTCGATAGCAGCAATAGAACTAGCACCAGAACTAATCGGATAGATGTGCCCATAACCAACCGTAGTAAGCGTTTGCGCACTAAAGAAAAATAAATTCAAAAAATTATCAAGTGAACATTTAACTGGTATACCACCAAATTTTTCGACACCTATTGAAAAATAAATAAAAGCAAACAGGGTATTTATTACAATGTAAAATCCTACTACTAAGGAACTAAATGTTAACCAGTTTAAATTAATTAGCCAATGAAACGTATCGAAGCTATTAAAAAAATCGCCTGAAGAGCGCTTAATATTTACCGATCCATCTCTATTTAAAAACCTAACCGATTGATTATAATTTTTAGAACCAAAACCTAATTCAGTTTCGTTTCTTTTTTTATTGTTAAACATTTCTTTAATCATACCTTTGCCAAATGAAATTTAAAGATAGTTATTATTGGTTTTTAATTTTACTTCCTGTTAGTTTTATTATTTGGTTTTTTATAAATAAGCAGGATGATAAACCTTTGCGTACACTACCCTACTTTGGTAAAAAAAATACAATTAAAGCAAACGACACTGTTTATCATACAGTTAAGCCATTTTATTTTATTAATCAGTATAACGAAAAAGTAACTGAAGAAACTACTAAAAACAAAATATACGTCACTGATTTTTTCTTTACAACCTGTCAAACCATTTGCCCTATTATGAGTAATCAGCTAGAGCGCGTTTATAAAGAGTTTAAAACAAATAATGATATAATGATATTATCGCACACTGTTGAACCCGAAATTGACAGCGTGCCTATACTAAAACACTACGCCGATTTGCATGAGGCTTCTAACAAAAATTGGCTTTTTTTGACCGGCGAAAAAAAAGATATTTATAAAATGGCTCGCGAAAGTTATTTGTTGAATAACGAAGTTGGTAATGGCGATGAAAATGATTTTATACATACTCAAAATTTTGCCCTAGTTGATAAAGAAAAACATTTGCGTGGTTTTTATGATGGCACAGACAGTGCAGAAGTAACACGATTAATTATTGATATAAAACTTTTATTAAATGAATATGAGTACACAAAAAAACCTTAAACAATTAGTTTTAGCCGTTGGCTGTTTATTTATAATGAATGGGGTTTTTGCTCAAAAAGTTTCGGTTTATAAAATTGATAAACTATTAAAACGCATACATAATAAAAGCGATACTGTTTATGTAGTGAACTTTTGGGCAACGTGGTGCAAGCCTTGTGTAGCTGAATTGCCTGAATTTGAAAAATTGAATGAAGCCTATAAAGACAAAAAAGTAAAAGTAATTTTAGTGAGCATTGATTTTAAAGAAGATAAAACAAAAAAACTAATTCCGTTTTTACAAAAGCATAAATACACCAGCGAAGTCATATTATTAGATGAAGTAAACGGAAATGATTTTATTAATAAAATTTCAAAGGAATGGACGGGAGCCATACCAGCTACGTTAATTGTAGCGGATAGCAAAAAGGTGAGTAAATTTTTTGAGAAAAAAGTGACTTATGAATTTTTACAAGAGCAACTAAAGTAATTTTATTTAAAGGAATTTAAACTAGTTTCGTACTCAATTTTAATTCTTTCTACAGCTTGTTCGCAAGATATAATATCATGTATTAATTCTGATGATTTTCCGGCTGTCCACAAGCTTAAATAATTATTTGGAAGTACTGATTTTTCAAGCTTTTTCATTCCTCTTATTTGGACTAACATTTTAAACCATTTTTTAGTGGTAGAATTATTACTTAATAATCGCTCTAACCAATTTTGAGTATATCCCATTTGTTTAGCTGCATCATTATTAATAACCGAACAAGGCGTTCCTGATAATTTTGTTGTCATTACTATATCTTCCATTCCGGATGATACGATCGCATTTTTATAATTATCATTCACACCAGCCTCAGTAGTAGCAATAAAACGTGTACCAATAGATACACCACTTGCCCCTAAAACCTGAACCGATAATAAACCGGCGCCATTGGTTATTCCTCCAGCTGCAATAATTGGCACAGTAGGAAAATGTTCTTTTAACGCGGGAACAAGAACCTGTAAAGGATTATCACCAGCATGTCCACCTGCACCTTGCCCAACAGCTATAAATCCATCACAGTTATTATTAAAACATTTTTTTGCGTGTTCTAAATTAGTAACATCACAAAAAACTTTACCCCCATATAAATGCGCGCCGTCTATCACTTCTCTTGGATTGCCAAGCGATGTAATAAAAAATGGTACTTTTTTAGCTAAACAAATTTGGGTGTGTTTAACCGACATTGGGTTAGATTTTTGAACGATGATATTTACACCATAGTTTCCCTTGTGTTGTTTGCAATATTCATTTAACTCGTCTAATATTTTTTCTAACTCCCCTTCTTTACGATAATTCAGTGTAGGAAATGTAGCCATTATCCCAGCTCTAATACCTGCCTTCATCATTTCCATATTACTAACCAAAAACATTGGCGCCATAATTACTGGAAATTCGATACGCAATAACTCATTTAATTTATTATCAACTTTCATTTTAAAATATTTTGAACTAATGCAAATATAAGTTATATTTATGCAAGCATAATACTTATTTTCAGTAATTAACTTCTTTTTATTTTTACGATTATGGATAACACAGAAAATTTTCGACTATTTGATTTATTACATAACATTAAACAATATCCTTCTAAACCCGATATGTTGGCAGCGAAGGAAAATGGTGTTTGGCGAAAATATTCGAGTGAAGAATATATAGATATTGTAAATACCTTAAGTTATGCTTTACTAGATCTTGGTGTTAATGTTGGCGATAAAATCGGTTTAATTTCAAATAACAGACCTGAGTGGAATTTTGTTGATTATGCGTGCTTGCAAACAGGAAGTATTAATACCCCACTCTATCCTAACATTAGTGATTCTGATTTAACTCATGTGATTTCTGATGCCGATATAAAATATTTTTTTGTGAATGACGAAGTGGCTTACAAAAAAGTGAAAGCTTGCGGTGTTAATTCAAACATTAAAGAAATTTTTTCATTTTCGGAAATTGAAGGTGTGCGCTGTTTAAAAGATTTATTAGCCATAGGTAAACAAAAGCCTTGCGCTAATGAATTAGAAAAAATAAAAAACTCTATTAAAAATACCGATTTAGCAACTTTAATTTATACATCAGGAACCACCGGAAAACCTAAAGGAGTGATGTTATCTCATAAAAACTTTATGAGTAATATTTGTGCAGCTCGCGTTCTTTGCCCTTTTAAAATAGAATGGCGTGCCTTAAGTTTTTTACCATTAAATCATGTATATGAAAGGATGCTTGCATATTTATATATTGGAGAAGGTATTGCAGTATATTATGCTGAAAGTATTGATACTATTGCCGCTAATTTAAAAGAAGTTAAACCACAAGTTTTTGTTACCGTTCCTCGCTTATTAGAAAAAATATACGAACGTATTTTAAGTACTGGCCAACAATTATCTGGTATTAAAAAAGTGTTGTTTTACTGGGCACTTAATTTAGGCTTAAGATATGAGCAACACGGTGCAAATGGGTGGTGGTATGAGTTTCAATTAAAAATAGCAAATAAGTTAGTTTTTAATAAATGGAGAGAAGCTTTTGGCGGCAATATTGTAGGCATCGTTTCTGGTGGTTCAGCATTACAACCTCGTTTAGCAAAAGTATTTCATGCAGCAAAAATTAAAGTTTTAGAAGGTTATGGTTTAACTGAAACATCACCAGTAATTGCCGTAAATAATTTTGATGACGATAAAATAAAAATAGGTACGGTAGGTCCAATTATTAATAATGTAGAATTAAAGTTTGCAGAGGATGGCGAAATTTGTGTAAAAGGGCCAAACGTAATGTTAGGTTATTATAATTTACCAGAATTAACTGCCGAAACTATTGATAAGGATGGCTGGCTGCATACTGGAGATATAGGAATTTTAGAAGATGGTAAGTTTTTGAAAATTACTGATCGTAAAAAAGAAATGTTTAAAACCTCGGGGGGTAAATATATCACTCCGCAAGTAACAGAAAACAAATTAAAAGAGAGTCGTTTTATT
>JAYSTR010000039.1:0-14230 GCA_043719555.1 Bacteroidota bacterium
CTTTTTGTTCTATTAGAGTTATTTCCGATATGGCTTTTAATTTTTCTTGAAAAGGAGTGTATTTATATTTTTTTCCTTTTTCTCCTCCAAACTGATCAGCGAAACCATCAGAAAACAAATAAATACAATCGCCAGCATACGCGTTAAAACTTTTTGTTGTAAAATGTTGTATCTGATCTTCAATAAAAGCACCAACGGGGAATTTGTCGCCTTTTATTTGTTTAAGTTCTCCATTAGAAACAATATAGATGGGATTATTAGCTCCCGTAAATAGTACTTCGTTTGAGTGTTTGTGAATTGCTATTAAAGAAATATCCATGCCATCTCTCACAGCACTTTCTCTGTAACTTTGATGTAAGCTTTCGGTTAACCATAAATTTACGGCATCTAAAATTTCAGATGGTGTTACTAAGCCTTTTTCTAAAACGGCTTTATTTAATAAATTAAAATTAACAATAGAAATAAGCGCGCCAGGTACACCATGTCCTGTACAATCTGCTGCTGCAATATAAATATAATCGGCTGTTTCTTCAATCCAATAAAAATCACCGCTTAAAACATCCTTAGGTTTATAGAGTACAAAAGAATTTGGTAAAATTTTGCGCCACATATTTTTGGGTGGTAAAATAGCCCCCTGTATGCGTTGCGCATATTTTATACTATCAGTTATATCCTGATGTTGTTCTTCAACTATTGTTTTTTGATGATTGATAATTTCATTTTTTTCTTTTAAAGCAAGGTTTGCTTTTTGCTTTGTACGATACCCTTTAAATATAAAAAACACTAACCCTAATAATAAAGCACAACCTCCAAGTGCAAAATAAATCACTTGTTTTTTATTATCGTTTTCTAAGGTTAAAACTAAGTTTTCTTTATCTTTTTTATCGCTTTCGTATTTAGCTGACATTTCATGTATCGTATTTTTTGTGTCTTCGTCAAACACCGAATCTTTTAAAGCTACATATTTTTGAAAATAGTTATTCGATTTTTGATATTCGCCCAACTGCTCATAAATTTTTGCAATGCTTTCGTAAGTAATATATAAACTAGTTTTATCGTTTAGTTGTTTAAATAAATCTTGTGCTTTAAAACAATTTGCTAGTCCTAAATAATAATCTCCCATTTTAGCTGATGTTTCTCCCAAATTTTCATAAGCAATAGCAATGCTCGATAAATCGTCAGGTGTATATTTTAAGATTAAGTTATATGATTTTTTAAAATACTCTAAAGCTCTTTTGTATTCTTTTTTTTCAAAATACGCATTACCAAAGCCATTGTAAACAACCTGTAAGGATGCGGAATCATTTAAATTTAAATATCCTTTTTCGGCTATTGTATAATGTTCAATAGATTTATTTATATGCTTAGCATTAAAGTGATAATTTCCTAAGTTTAAATTATAATCAAATTCTTTAATTTTATCGGAACTTTTTTTTATTAAATCAATTGCTTTTGATGAAAATGAAATAGCATTGTTGTGATTTTGCAATTTAGAATTTACATTAGCTATTCTATCATAAATATATGAGAGGTGTGTATATTTCGAGTTTAATATCACTTCCTTTTCACACTCTTTTTCAGCCAATTGATAATTTGTAAGCGCTTCTTTTAAATTCGATATCTTGTCTAAATAATAAGCATAATTAACATATCCAATATATACTTTAAAATTATTTTTTTTACATAATTGTAAATTTTGATTAGCCAAAATAACAGATTTATTAGGGTCAATGTTTGAATATTCATTCATTAACTTAAAGTTTAAATTTATTATTTCAGTATCTTGTTTAGTGTTATTTATTAATTTTAATAAAGAGTCAATTTTATTTTGTGAAATAAGTGTGAATGAACTTAAAGTTAATATTACAGTAATAAATTTGTTCATATGGTATAATGCGTTAAATTAGCATAATTATAAATCTTAAAAATACAAATTTTATGGCAGTAACAAGAGAAGAAAAATCAGGAATTATTGAAACTTTTTACGATGTTGATAGCGGTGTTATTAGAGAAGATGGTACTAATGCTACTCGAGATTTCTTTCATCCTGGAGCGCAAACGCAGTTTATTCTAAAAGCGAATGTTGTTTATATTTTAATCACCTTACCAAATAATAGAACAATTGTTCAAGGTATTGGCAAACCACCACAATTATAGTTTTAGTGATTATAAAAGCCCCAGCAAGGGGCTTTTTTTATGTTCACTATTTTGTAGATAAATCCCTTTAAATCACTATCTTTGCCGCCTTAAAAATTTGATTTACAATGGTTTCTATTAATGGTGTTACAGTTTCGTTTGGCGGATATGATTTATTTGATAATGTTTCTTTTTTAATTAATCCGAAAGACCGTATTGGTTTAGCAGGAAAAAACGGTGCTGGAAAAAGTACCATGCTTAAAATTTTAGCAGGTTATCAAACGCCTACTAAAGGCGAAGTATCGCGCCCTAAAGATTGTAAAATTGGGTATTTACCTCAGGATATGACGCATCAACATGGACGAACCGTTTATGAAGAAACTGAATCTGCCTTTGAAGAAATAAAAATATTACAAGCTAAATTAGATGAAATCAATCATCAATTAGAAACTCGTACAGATTACGAAAGTGATTCGTACATGGATTTAATTCAGTCGTTAACGGATAGTACCGAGAGATTGAATATGATTGGTGCCGAAAATATTGAAGAGGAAATTGAAAAAGTATTAATTGGTTTAGGATTTCAACGCAAGCAATTTCATATGCAAACTTCGGAGTTTAGCGGAGGATGGCGTATGCGTATTGAATTAGCTAAATTATTATTGCAAAAACCAGATGTATTAATGCTCGATGAGCCTACGAATCACCTTGATATTGAAGCGATACAGTGGTTAGAGGAATTTATGGATGTGTTTTCGGGAGCCGTTGTTTTAATTAGTCACGATAAAACATTTTTAGATACAGTAACTAAACGAACGATTGAAATTGTTAATCAAAAAATTTACGATTACAAAACAAATTATTCGCACTATTTAGTATTGCGCCAGGAGCGAAAACAACAACAGGAAAACGCTGCAAAAAATCAACAAAAAATGATTGATCAAACAGAAATGTTGATTGATAAATTTAGAGCAAAGGCAAGTAAATCGGCCATGGCGCAATCTTTAATTAAAAAGTTAGATCGTTTAGATAGAGTAGAAGTAGACGATATGGATACGGCATCGGTTCGATTTCGTTTTCCGCCGCCAGCGCATTGTGGTAAAATTATTATTACTGCCGAAAATGCTGGTAAATCTTATGGCGATAAATTTATTTTTGGTGGCGCCAATTTTATCATCACTAAAGGCGAAAAAATTGGTTTGGTTGGCCGAAATGGCGAAGGAAAATCAACCATGATGAAAATGATGTCTGATAAAATAAAATTTGATGGCACTATACAATTAGGTCATAATATTTTGATGGGTTATTTTGAGCAAGATCAAGAAGAAAAAGTTGATTTAGATAAAACCGTTTTTGAAACCATTGATGAATTAGCAGTGGGCGATGTTCGCCGTCAGGTTCGTAGTTTATTAGGTTCGTTTTTATTTGGTGGCGATGATGTAGATAAAAAAGTAAAAGTATTAAGTGGAGGTGAGCGAGGAAGATTAGCACTTTGTAAACTTTTATTGGAACCATATAATTTATTGTTATTAGATGAGCCTACCAATCACTTAGATATTAAATCGAAAGAAGTATTAAAACAATCGTTAATTGATTATGAAGGAACTTTAGTAATGGTTAGCCATGATCGTGATTTTATGACTGGTTTATGTGATCGTTTATTTGAGTTTAGAGATGGCGCTGTAAAAGAATATTTATGCGACATTAAAGAGTTTATGGAGATTCGTAAAGTGGAGCGTTTAAACCAATTAGATTTAGATAAATCGGGTGTTAAAGCTGTACAAGCTACCGAAAAAAAAGCGGCACCTGCATCTGATTTTGAAGCAGCAGAAAAAAAGAAGTTGCAAACTCAAATTCAATCTCAAATTAAAAAATCAGAATCTGAAATTGAGCGTTTAGAATCTGAAATAAAAACTTTGGATATAAAATTAGCTGTTCCCGAAACGTATGAGCAACTGAGCAAAGATCCAGACTTTTTTAACTCTTACAATAAACTAAAAAAAGATTTAGAAAAAGAAATGACGACTTGGGAAGAGTTAAGCGCTAAGTTGGTTTAAGATTTATTTTTCTCCTAACTCTTTTCGTAACTGACTCGATGTTTTTCGACTACCATCGTGGCTCCAACCTGGAGGACCAAACACATACAGCAATTTGTTTTTAAAAGTTGTTTGTTGTTTAATGTCCTTTAAAATTGCATGCCATTCGTGAAATACCATCGTTATTGGGTTGTGCGTTTCTATGTTAGTCGTTAAACCGTATACTACCGTTTCTTCTTCCTTTGCAAAGGTGCCAAATAATCTATCCCAAATAATAAATAACATACCCATATTTTTATCTAGATATTTGATATTGCTTGCATGATGTACTCGATGGTGTGATGGAGTTGACATAAACCATTCTATAAAACCTAATTTTCCTACTGTTTTAGTATGTATTAAAATGCCATAAATTTGTGTTGCGGCATATATAAACATCACATCTAATGGATCAAAACCAATAAGTGATAAAGGAATAAAATAAATAAAACGATACAATGGTTGGAAAACCGAGGAACGAAAGCCAACGGTTAAATTAAATTCTTCGGATGAATGATGTGTAACGTGTACCGCCCAAAAAAAACGACAATAATGATCTACACGATGCAACCAATAAAACATAAAGTCTTGCAGAATTACTAAAACAGTCCAATAGAGCAGAGGATGGGTTAGTTTATCAATGGCATAAAAATGAAACTGATAAAAATACCAAAGTACACCAAGACAAATACCTCGTACTAATATATCTAACGAAAAATTTAAAATTGTTAGGTATATATTACTTAGTACTCCTTTTACACTGTAATAATTTTTATGGTGCCAGTAACTATATAAAATTTCAAACCCAATTACAACTGTGTAAATGGGTATTGAAAGTTGAATTAATAAGGCTTCTCTAAATTCATTCATTTGTTTTTTTAATCTTTAAAGATATTTAAAGTTCCTTTAGTTGTTGTTTCAGTTCCTGTTAAGTCGGTATATTTTATAATATAAAAATAAGTACCTGAGGAAACTGAAACACCTGATGTTGTTGTGCCATTCCATCCGCCATTAATATCAGTAAACTCCGACATTTTTAAGCCCCAACGGTCAAAAATGGTGCAGCTTAATGTTTTTATACCATTCCCAGTAACTTTAAACACATCATTATTGCTATCTCCATTAGGAGTAAATACATTTGGAATGTTGATGATTACTGGCGCTAATACTTTAATGCAATGAGTCATAGAATCTTTACAAGTTGCGTTCGTAGTTACTAATTTTATGCAACAATCTCCTGTATCTTTTGCTAACGATATTGCGTTTAGTTGATTTAAAGTACTTCCGTCGCAAAGAGTCCAGACATTTGTAGTATTATTTACGCTTGTGTTTATTAAATTTAAAGTTGTTCCCACTGAAACAGAATTTCCTTCGGTTATACTAAAATTAGCTACTGGCGATAAAATTACATTAATTGATGAAGGCAAAGTGTATGTTGTAGCACAGCCAGGCAAGGTACTCGTTGCAGTTGCTGTTACAATATAATTTCCATTAGTTGTAAAGCAGTGTTGTGGGTTATTAGTTAAAGATGTGTTTCCATCTCCAAAATTGTAACTGATGGTTGAGTTACTAGGAGTTACCGTTTCAGTAAAATCAATACATAAATCAGCACAGCCAATTGTTTGAGATGTTGTTGTAATAACTACAGAAGGAGGAGTTGTAACATATACTGTTGGGGTTGCAGCACTATAACTGCATCCTGGCGATGTAGCTATAATACTATAAATTGTAGTTGCAATTAACGGACCATCTGTAATTGTATCATTATATTGTAATCCTGAAGTAGTTATCCAAGTATATGTTGTTGCACCTGTAACAATAAGAGTTGCAGTTTGACCTGCACAAATATTTTGGTTAGGAACATAAGGATTTGGCGGAGGTGTTACTACAACTGTAGTAGTAGCTTCGGTTAAACTAACACAACCATTACCACTTGTGCCAATTACACCATATGTTGTTGTAATAATTGGATTTAAGTTTTGACTATTCCCAATATATCCATTGCTCCATGTATAAGTATTTGCACCAGTTGCACTTAATAAGGAATTTGAATTAGGTGATTTACAAATATTATTTGAGGTTACCGTTAAAACTGGTGTTGACAATACAGTAACTTCAATGGTTTGAGAACCTGCACAAGAATTATCGTTTGAATACACGGTATAAGTAGTCGTTGTTGTAGGAGATACAGTAATAGATGTAGACGTTTGATTTGTACTCCATGAATAACTGGTTGCTGAACTGGTTGGCGTTAATACTGCTGATGAGCCTTCGCAGATAGCCGTATTAGTTAAAGCAATAGCAACACCTGGTGTAATAATGATTGATGCTGTTGCTGAAGCTGTGCACAAACCATTTGACCCAACTACTAATACCGTTGAACTAGCCGAAGATGGAATTGAAAAATTTGCGCCTATTACATTACCTGGTTGCCACGTAAATGTATTTGCTCCAGAGGCGGTAAATGTTGCAGTTTGGTTAGCACATACAGTTGCATTGGTAACCCCTGTAATAGTTGGTGTAGCAGTCACATTTACAGTTGTTGAGTATGCCGAACTTTCGCAACCTGTTGTTAAATTTGTTCCCGATACTGAGTACGAAGTTGTAGTTGTTGGAGATACATTTTGTGAACCACCATTAACAGTATTACTCCAAGTATAAGTATCTGCTCCTGTAACATTTAAAACAGCATTTGCTCCTGAACAAATATCGTTTGATGTAACCGTTAATACCGGTATTGCATTCACAGTTACAGTTACGGTTTGCATACCCGAACAAGATCCTCCAGTTGTATAAACTGTGTATACGCTTGTTGATGTTGGTGTTACCGAAATTGTATTGGTTGTTTCTAATGTACTCCACGAGTATGTTGCTGAACTACTAGTTGGTGTTAATACAGCCACTTGTCCAGCACAAATGGTTGGATTGTTAATGTTAATAGAAATATTAGAGCCTATAGTAATATTAGCAACGGCTTGTGATGTACATGTACCATTAGCACCAATAACTGAAATAGTTGTATTTGTTGATGGTGCAATTGTGTAGTTAGCGCCTGTAACATTATTTGGTTGCCACGTAAAGGTTGATGCACCGCTTGCTGTAAACGATGCTGTTTGTGAAGTGCAAATAGTAACGTTTGAAATACCAGTTAATGTTGGCGTTGCCGTTACACTTACCGTTGATGCAGTGCTATTAGTGCAATAACCATTATCTCCGATTGCTGTATAAGTTGTCAAGCCATTAGATGATGGACTAACAGTAATACTCGTTGCTGTTGAATTACTTGGTAACCACGTAAAGGTTGTTGCGCTTCCTGTAACTGATAAACTTGTTGAGCCTCCTGAACAAATGTTGGTATTACCAGATACAGCTAAAGTTGGTTGCGCAATAATACTCACTTGTACAGTTTGCGTTCCTGAACATAAACCTTGGTTTCCGCTAACTGTATAAGTTGCAGTAATAGTTGGAGAAACAGAAACAGAAGCCGTATTTACACTACCTGCATTTGAACTCCAAGTAAAAGTAGATACACCACTTGCAGTTAAAGTTGTTGTTTGCCCCGGGCAAATGGTTGCACTAGGAACTAAAATAGTTACGTTAGAACCAAGTGTAACACTTGCTGTTGTTTGAGCAGTGCAAGTTCCATTAGCACCAACAACAGAAACTGTAGCATCCGATAAAGGTGAAATTGTATAAGTTGCACCAACAAAATTACCTGGTTGCCAAGTAAAACTAGCAGCGCCGTTAGCAGTAAAAGTGGCCGTTTGTGTTGGACAAATAGTTGAATTTATAACGCCTGTAATAGTTGGCGTTGTTGTAACACTTACGTTAGATGTCGCGCTATTTGTACAAACGCCATTACTAGCAAATACGGTATAAGTAGTAGTTGAACTTGGATTAACTGTAAAATTTCCAGTTGTTAAACTAATAGATGATGGGAATAAAGTATAAGTTGATGCATTTCCACTTAATGTTAAAGTAGAAGTATTGCCTGAACAAATTGGAGCATTACCTGTGATAGCTAAAGTTGGTTGAGCTACAACGTTGACGTTTGTAGTTTGTGAACCAACACAAGAACCCACAGTGCCACTAATGGTGTAGTTTGTTGTTACCGTTGGTGATACTGAAACAGAAACTGTATTTAAACTACCAGCATTAGCACTCCATGTATAGGATGTAGCAGAACTAGTTGCAGTTAATACAGCATTACCTCCAACGCAAATAGTTGGATTATTAACCGTTAAGGTAACAGCAGGACTAACAGTAATACTTGTTGTTACCTGAGCAGTACACGTTCCGTTAGCTCCAATAACAGCCACTGTAGTTGATGATGCCGGAGCAATAGTAAATGTTGCTCCAGTTGCATTTGTTGGTAACCAAGTGTAAGTTGATGCACCGTTAGCATTTAATGTTAATGTTTGTGATGGACAAATAGTAGTATTAGTTGAAACTCCTGTAATAGTTGGCGTTGTAGTAACATTTATAGTTGCAGTTGCAATGCCAGTACAAGTTCCTACAGTTCCTACAACTGAATAGTTAGATGTTGTAGTAGGATTTAAACTAATGGTTGATGTATTGATGGAACTAAAAGGAACCCATGTATAAGTATTTGCACCACTTGCTGTTAATACAGTAGAGTTTCCTGAGCAAATAGTTGTATTTCCTGTAATTGAAATAGCTGGTGCTGCCGTAACAACTACATCAACTGTTTTTGATCCAACACAACCTGCACTTGTTGCGGATACTGTATAGTTTGTGGTAGATGTAATAGCTCCTGTATTTATTGTGCTTGTATTTGTTGCTCCCGAACTCCACGTATAATTAGTTGCTGCACTTGTTGCAGTTAAAACTGCCGATGAACCAGCGCAAATAGTTGGTGAGTTTACCGAAATGGCAATTCCATTAGTTACAGTAATAATAATAGGCTCACGATAGGTGCCAGGGCAAGTTCCTGCATAATAAGTATAAGTTCCAATAGCTGTAAAAGTAGCAGGTGCATAAGTTGAAGTACCAGATGCTAATTGATTTCCACCAGCTACAGCATCATACCAATTAATTGATGCGGCTGTGTTTGTTGATGAAGCTGTTAATACAGTTGTAGATCCAATACATATAGTTGAATTTGCTGCAACAGTTAATGAATAATTTACTGCAGTTAAACTTGAACTACCAACGCCACCTATTGTTGCCCCATTTGGAGGGAATGAGGTAGAAATATTACTACTATTTCCAGTTTGTATACCATTATTACCACCAGTTACATTATTACTTGGTAAGCTACCAGTACTAAAAATATAACCGCCTCCGCCACCACCACCAGGTCCATAGCCCGTGGAGTTATTTAAAACACAATTAAAATTTACGTTCCCTCCTTTACCACCAAAAGCACTTAAAGCTGTAGGTGCTGTTAAAGAAATTGAACCATTTACTTTTAATAAAATCGTTCCGCCACCGCCGCCGCCGCCGCCGCCATCATTTGAACCACAGCCAGGACTTGATGTAATACCATCTGCACCGTTAGCTAAAATTGTACCCGCGCCACTTAAATTCCCATAACAAACTACATAAACTAATCCGCCACCGTTACCACCTGCACCAGCCTGATTTTCATTACCATCTCCAGCGCCTCCGCCACCTGCAATAAACACTTTCCCTGTTGAATAATCTAAAGGACGGCCACCTAATCCCCCAAAATTTCTTCTTTTATCACCGCCCCAATTTACGGCGCCTAATGCGTATGTAGATAAATTTTGATTACTTTGAGAAAAAGTATAACCACCTCTTCCTCCACCTGACGAAGTGTTTAAGTGAAAACTACCTCCTTCATTATCCCAAATCGTATTAAATCCAGTTGCTGGATTTCCATATCCATTATAATTTGCAATAACGCCACCATTGGAGCCACCGCCGCCACCTGCATTATGAGCATCTCCGCCACCACCACCGTTGGCAATTGCTCCACGACCAATAAAGGCTGCATAATCTTTATACATGGTCGTATCACCAAAAACAGATTCACCTTTAATTCCTCCTTGATCTTTATTTAATGCTCCCCATTTATTTCCTCCAAATACGCTTGCAGCATTATCTTTTGCACCCCCTCTAAATCCTTTTCCTGAGACATCAAAAGCACCCGCTCCATTTAAAGTTGTATTATTTTGAACTTCAACTAAAACAATACCGCCAGTTGTGCCATTCCATTGCGGACATGTGATTGATCCACCACCATTGATGGTAAGAGAAGTATAGCGAGGAACTTTTACAACTTGAATTTTGCCATAAACTGTATGTGGCACACCGCCTACACGTCCTTGATAATTTAAATAAGAGTAGGTATAGTTATTTTTCACGCCACAATCTAAAACAATACTTGTTCCATTTGGAATAGATGTGATTTCTGCAAATTCATTATTGCCACAATTGTTATAATTTTTTATATCACCATAATCTAAATTGTTTGAGTTTGGTAAAGACATTGAATTGTTTATGTCTCCAAAAATTGAATCATATTGAGCATTAACACGTGCGCCTTGCATTTGAACAATATAAACCAAATCGCCTACGGTATAACCAGCCGAACTAGTAACATTAATAGTTGTGGAACCTGCATTAATATCAGCTGTTACAGAGGTGTATCCATTTACAATTGTATTAGCAACTGTTAATGTTAAGACCCCATCTTTTCCACGTTGAGAAAATAAGTTGGACACTAAAAGCAATAGAGTAGAGGTAAGAAAGAAAAATTTCATTGTTATAATTTTTTAATGGCCTAATTTAGCCAAAAATGGGTAATATTAGTTTAAATACAAAAAAATAACAAAGTTGATAAATCTTTAAATTTTTCTTTTAAAATCAAGTAATATCATACTTTTGTTAAATTAGAATTTACTAAAATGGAAAACTTAAAAGTACTTAATACGAAATTTGAAAAAATTGCTTTATTTGGGCTATTAATTTTACTTTATTTTGTTTTTTTTCAGCATTTAGATAGTTTTCACGTAAGAAATTGGGATGAATCTATGTTTGGCGTAAATGCTTATGAAATGTATAAAAACGGCAATTTTATTACCCCTTTTTATAAAAATACGCCAGATTTATGGAATTCTAAACCACCTTTTTTATTATGGATACAAGTTTTTTTTACTAAAATTTTAGGATTTAATGAGTTAGCTATTAGATTACCATCAGCAATTGCAAGCTCGGTTTCTGCCTTAATGTTATTCTTTTTTGTGCAAAAAAGAAGTAATATCGTATTAGCAAGTTGTGTTTTTTTAGTTTTTATTACATCTTTTGGAGTTGCAACTTTCCATTCAGGAAGAACTGGTGATTCCGATGCATTACTATCACTTTTTATTTTGTTGTCTTTTTTTTCTTTTTATAAATTTTTATTTGAAAATCATCAAACATCAATTTTGCATTTTTTTATTTTTTTATCACTTGCTTTTCTTACAAAAAGCATAGCAGCTTTGCTTTTTATTCCAGCATTACTTTTTGTAGTTGTTTATTTAAAAAAAGTAAAGCATATTTTATCTGAAAAATATTTTTATATCGGTTTTGGAATATTTGTTATGAGTTCTGTTTCATATATTTATTTGAGAGAAATGACTAATCCAGGTTATATAAATTATTTAGTAAATGTTGATTTAGGTAGAATAAATAAAGCAGTAGAATCTCATAACGAACCTTTTGACTTTTATTTTAATAATTTATTTTTTTATCGCTTTAAGTATATTTTATTAGTTATACCTGGAATTTTTTTATTATTTATAAATGATAAAACAAAAGCTGTTGCGGTTTATGTTATAAGTTTAATCGTGACCTATTTATTTGTAATTAGTTTTTCTGTTACAAAATTGGAGTGGTATGATTTGCCATTATTTCCAATGCTATCCTTTGCCAGTGGCTATTTCATTTATTTTATTATTAAAACGATTAAGGCTAAATATGATAGCGAAAAACTAGTAATTGTTTTAATAATAATATTTTTTTGTATTCCTGCGTATTATGCTATTCGTAATTCGTCTAAAAATGAAATTCCAATAGGCGAAAAAAAACTAGAAGTGCTTACCGAATATGCTTTTAAAAATAAAAATAATTCCTCTTTAAATAATACTACATTCTTGACTTCAGTTTTTGACAGGCCTTTGTTTTTTTATAAATATTACCTGAACGAAAAAAATCAAGATTTTAATATTGCGAGTTCTGTAAGCGATATTCCCGTTAATTCAGTTGTTATTTTAGCGGATGATTCTCTTAAAAGTTGTTTAGAGCAAAAATTTAAACTGGAATCGCTTGATGTTTTTAAAACTGTAACAAAATTTAAGATTTTAAGTAAACTTTAAACTATTCACTTAAACTTATTCTTTTATCTTTGATAGTTAAAAGGTTCATTATCTATACTATATGAAAAAAATATTATTTTTAGCGATTACGCTTATCTCTTTAGTTTCTTTTTCTCAAAAAGATTATACACGTTATTATAACGCTTGGCGTTTAGGATTAAATACAGGGGCATCGTGGCAAACTGCCGATGTTAAAAGTTGCTATGGTTATGCGTATGGCATTACTGCCGAAAAAGGTATAGCTGAAAACGCTAATCATATTTTTTCTTTAGCGTTACGTGGCCGTTATTTATTTGCTAATACGTATGGCTTGGATTACAAACGTAATTACGATATTAAAGATAATGATGCTTTAAACGGAAAGTATAACCCTTCGGTTAATTATCTTGATACAGCTTTAAAAACACGTGGGTATATATATGATAACTATAAAATGAATTACCACGAAGGTTCATTGGAATTACAATTAAATTTTAATCGTTTACGCGCACGACGACACGTTATATTAAATTTATGGGGTGGAGTTGGTTTTACTGCTTTTAAAACTAAAATGAATTTATTAGATGCATCAGGAAGAATGTATGATTTTTCTAAAATAGATTCTTCAGGAAATGCTTCTAAGGCTCTAAATAATTATAATACATTAATAGATAAAAAATATGAATCGGATGCTTTTGGTAGTAAAAATAGTTACACTATGCTTTTTGCTCCTTCAGCTGGAGTTGGTTTAGGTTATCAATTTAACCCAGGTTTTTCGATGATATTAGAATATAAAGTAACTTTACCTAAAGGTACTAATGCCGATTTGTTGGATGGAAAATATGGTAATAATACGGATAACATTAGCGGTAATAATGATTACTACAACTATATTGGTTTAAATTTTTTAATAACATTAAGAGGGAAACATCATCATTCAAATTCATCATCAAATACAACTTATCAAAATCAACAATCGACGGTTCAAACAAATACCGTAAATAATATTAACAACAATAATACAGTTGTAACAAATACTAACCCACAAGTTACAGAAGTAAAACCAGTAATTAATTTTATTTTACCATCAACTCAAAATGAAGTTGTTACATCAAGTACTTACAACTTTGCTGCAAAAGTTTTAAATGTTTCAAATACGAATCAATTAGCTGCTAAATTTAACGGCTTAGTGGTTTCAAATTATTCATTTGATGCATACAATAAAATGTTGAATTTTTCGGCAACGTTAAATCCAGGAACAAATATTTTTGAATTATCTGCCTCTAATTCTGCTGGTTCAGATGTTAAACAAGGAGTTGTAGTTAGTAAATCAAATGTTGTTGTACCTCCAACTCAAACATTAGTGGCTCAAAGAGCACGACCTACGGTTGTTATCACTAATCCAAATATGGCAAGTGCCTCATCTCAAAACCAAAATTTTAATTTAACGGCGGTAGTTAAAAATGTTGCTAATAGTAATGCCATTATGGTTTTAGTAAATAATAATCAGGTTACTAATTTTAGTTATAATGTTCAAAGCGGATTATTGAATTTGCCTTTAAATTTAATGCAAGGAATTAATACCGTTTCTATTTCGGCCACTAATAATATTGGTACGGATAGTAAATGGTGTAGTATTAAATTTGCACCAGCAGTGGGACAAAATACATTATCTATTACTCCTGCTCCAATAGTTAC
>JAYSTR010000040.1:0-14218 GCA_043719555.1 Bacteroidota bacterium
GCTTCTTGTATCGAAATAACTTCGCCTTTGAATAAAGCAATAACGAATGCTTCTGCAAAACCTTTTTCGTTAAGTTCTTTAGTATATTCGTTAGCTGCATTATATGATGTAAACGTGCCAGAGGTGTAACGCAACATACCCGATCCTGTATTTTGTTTTTCAATATCTTTTAACTCTTTAATACGTTCTTCCATATCATTACTGCCAGGTTTACGTAATGCCCCTAATTGTACTTTAAATGTAATTAAAGATTTGTCGACAGTGCTAAAAGCTTTCGCATCTGATAAATCTTCTTTTTCTTTGGATTCCATTGTAGCTTTTGTCTCACTTAACGGAATACGTTTGCCGTTTCTGTAGGCTGTAATAAATGCATCATTGTACCCTTCAACCACTAAATCAGCTCTTAAGTTTGCTGTTTCTTGTATGGTTTTATAACCAATAGTAGCATACCTGTATAGTTCGTCTTGTGATTTTAATTCTACCACTTTTCCAGCATTTCTAAAAATTCCTTTAGAAATTCTGTTCTTATAAGCTCCCAACTGCACGCGGTATACGATATCTCCACTTGCAAAATTACTATCACTTTCACTACTATTTAAAGAATCAGAAGGTGTTATAGTTTCACCGCGCGCTTTTTTATTTTCTTCAACTAATTTATTAACTTCCTCATCAGTTAATTTTGCAATATTTCCATTTTTCATCTGACCAACTTGTGCTTTCTTGTTCCCTTCAGCTCTAAATTCATCACGTCTTTTAATAGCGTTTTCAATATCCTTATATGTTCCTGCTGTATATAATACAGTTGTATTATCAGGTAATACCGTTGATTGAACGTCGCCAATACTTAATAAATAAGCCATTTCATCTTTTGGCACTGTGCCCGTATATCGAGCAATTTCAACAGTATAAATTTTTTCGCCGTCTTTCTGATTTGGTTTTAGACTATCTTTTTTAGCGTAAAAATTATCAATAACCTCCACCTTTTTGATATTACCACTATCCATATATTGGTCGTACCAATTTTGCCAATAAGCATCATTTAATGCAACACCGCGCATGTTTACTTCTGATCCTGGTGGTGTATCTAATTCGTCATCTTTGTAATTCGCAACTCCATCTTTATCATCATCAAACGGACAGCCAAAAGTATCCACTTTAACGCTATCCGGCGTTCCTTGGCATTTATCATCCCAATCTTTCACACCATCATGATCATAATCCCCATTATCAATAGCTAACCAATCAACATTATCAAAATAATCATCTGGCAAGGTATCACCAGCTGATTTTTTCTTTGTTACTAAATCGTATTGCAGGGCAAAAGAGGTATAAACAAAATTGTCTGTTTTAGAGTTTCCTACCCGCGTATTTAAACTGTTTTTTGTAATCCCATCTATATAATCAGTAGTTGTAACATAATACTGAAAACCCATTTTTACATCAAAACGATCTGTTACTTTCATTAATGCGCCTGCTCCAAACGGAAAAGCCCAAGCACGTTCTTGGTATTTACCAAAACCGTCTTTATTTAATTCTCTAATGTCACTTTCGTAATAATAATCGCGATTTAAATTAACAGCCAATGAAGCAGTTGGCGCAGCTTCATCAATATTTTTTATAGAACCATCGCTCCAGTAATAATATTTATTGCCGTTTTTATCATATAAATCTGTTTTAGATAAAAACTCAAAAGAACTTACGCCGAATGAAATCCAAGGCCTGATGCGGTAATCTTCTGGTATAAAATTTCCAAAATCGTACATTAAACTTAAACCGCCAGCGCGAATTTCTGCCTGAAAATTTTCTTGACGATTGTCTATCCACTCATTAGCGCCAAGCTTACCCCATAAAATATTAAAATTTAATTGCAAAGGTTTTGCTAAACGCTGCGAAATATTTAAATCATAACCTAAACGAGCAGTCCATGGAGCTTGATAATGCTTAGAGTATAAATCTCCGTGAAACGACATCATTCCAATACCTAAAGAAACTTTTGGTTTAAAAATCTCATTAAGCGATGGTGGTTCAGATTTAGGCTTTTCTTTTTCCTTCGGAGTTTCAACAATTGTAGCAAAAGTTGCAGGGTTTGGCTTTGCTACAGAAGAATCCGATTGAGCTATATAAACAGAGCTACATAAAACAAATAATAGTATAAATATTTTTTTTAGTATACTCAATAGACCTTCCTTTTACCGTAAACTAGTTCAAACTATTTAAACCATTTTTGACTTGTAATCATCAATGCTTCCTGAACAGTAATGCGTTTTGCACTGTTGTATGCGGCAACAAAAGCACTTGCACAGCCTTTTTGTTTAATGGTTTCTCTGTGATCGCGAGCTTGCTTATACTCGTTAAAATTTCCTACCATAAATTTACTAAATCCTTCTGCCATTTCGCTTCTGATAGATTCTTTTATTTTGAATTTATTGGCTAATACCGCTGATTCAATGGCGTTTTTAAATGCTCCAACTTGTACGCAATACTGAACATTTCCTTCTTTTTTAGAAATTGATTTTTGAGCGTCTGTTGTTGGCGTTGAAGTAGTGTTTTCTGGAGTTGTAGTTGTTGCTGCTACTTGAGTATTAGATATTGGTGTTTCAGTATGTGATGCTGTTGTATTAACTGGTGTTTCATTAGTTGTTGCTGGCGTTTCATTCGCCACTACTTGTGTTGATGCCGCTGTTGTATTAGCTATTACTTCGTTTGTAGCTTTTATTTTTTTTGTTTGATCATTTTCTAAATACGAAAACTCTCCGACTAAATTTGCTTCCGGAGAAGTCGCATTTGTTTTTTCTAAAATGTATGATACTACTAATTCATCTTCTAAAGGTAAGGCAACCCACACATATTTTGCTTTTCCATCAGATAAAGAAAAAGAACTTCCATTAGTTTTATTTGGCTTAATAGTATATCCTTCAGGAACTAACTCTTGAAATTTTGCAAATCCTTTAATAGAAGGTTTTTTAATTTTAACCTCAACATTCGTTTGATTATCTGCAGCTCCTTTTGATATAGTACGAGTACATAATACATTTGATAATGGTTCAGCTGGACTATCTAAATTAGTTGCAGTAACTGGAGCTGTAGTAGCAGGTTGAGTTGTTGTAACAGGTGGCGTTGCAGTTGCATTTGTTGTTTCAGTAACTGGCGCTGCACTAGCATCACCAATCGTAATTTCTACAGGAGTCATTTCTGCAACTTCTTTGGCATTATTATTTACATAAGAATATTTAGCCACAATTGTTTTTACACCAGCAGCATCAGCACTTAATACCATTTTAACTGTAAACTCAGCTTCGTTAGGTGTAGCTGTCCAAATGATTTTTGCAATGTTAGATGCAAAAGAAAAATTACCTGATTTGCTTTCTAGTTCTTTTACTGTAACACCTTGTGGCACCTCTAACTGAAGTTTAGCAAAACCGCCTAAATTCCCTTTGTTAACTATTAAATCAATCACAAACTCTGTGTTTGGTTTTTCACTTTTCGGAAAATTACCTTTTAACGTAACTGGAGTATCTCCAAAAAAGATTCCGAATAAAAAAACGGTTACAGTGTTGAATAGAATAATTAAGGGTTTTATCATTTTTTCGGGGGTTACTGCTCAAAGAAGTAATCTATGAGCTTGTTAATTTTTTCTACAGTAAAGGAAGATTCTCCATCAAAGAATCCATCAATTGCTTTTGTAATTTCTGCTGCTGAAATATATCCGTCATTGTTAAAATCTGCTGGAATGAAATCTGCTGGTATTTTACTTACCGTTCCTGATTTAGGCTTGTTTAGTTTAGCTTGTTCTTCAACTTTTTTAAGGTACTCTAAACTTGGCGCATTATTAAATCCTTCGCTACGCTCGGTAGATAAACTATCCCACATTAATTGGCGTTTAGCCATTGCATCTTCGTTAATTGTAACTCCGCTTCCATCAACCTTAGCACCTTTTTTAGTTGTTAATTCTTTATCCATGTAATCAAATACCCCATCATCATCTTTATCTTCTGGACAACCTTTACCATCAACTTTAACACCTTTTGGTGTACCAAAACATCTATCGTCTAAATCTTTTACACCATCTCCATCTGTATCACTATTATCAACTGATTTAAAATCAACATTACTGTATGGATCGCTTGGTTTTTTGCCAAAATGTATATTTAAACCAATACTTGCTGATGTCCAACTATCATTTCCACCTTTTTTGTATCCATCAACATAATCACTCATTACTAAATTATAAGCTAATCCAACTCTTAAACTTGCTCTAAATCCCATTTGAAACTTAGCGCCAACTCCAATCGGAACATAAAGTGAGTTTTTTGCAAATGAAGTAACTGAATCTTTTATAGTTGTTTCATATTTATAATCTCTTTTAATAACAACAGATGTTGCCGAGTTAGAAGTACTTTCGGTTAAATTACGAATTGAACCATCTGACCAATACACATAATTAGTTCCATTTTTATCAATTAAATCTGTTTTTGGATCAAACATTAAATAACCAATTCCTGCATGTATATAAGGCGCAACTTCTTTTTCTTTTTCACCTAATTTATCAAAGAATGCATACACATTTAATCCTCCACCCATTATAGTTGACTGAAAATTTTTGTGTGAATCTTTATCGTTATCAGTGCCTTGTAACTTACCATATAAGCCATCAATACCAATACCTAATACTTTACCAATGCGATATTCGATACCAAAATTGTATCCTAAACGCATATCACTAAAAAAATTGGAGTTACTTTTTTGGCCTACGTCGCCCAAAAATTTTAAACCACTTGCTGAACCTGTAACCGAAAGTTGTGCGAATGAAAACTGAGAGATAATCAGAAATAACGCTAATGCAGAAAGTTTTGTAGAAATTTTACTCATAAAAAAGTTTCGTTTGTTTATTCGATTAAGGTAGCAGTTTTTTCGATTAAAACAAAAATATCGATAAAAAAAGCGTTATATCGACTTAATTAATAGTTTTATAAACAGACTTGTGTTAGTTATGCCTCTTTGATAATAATGCTACAAATTATAGCAGTTGGCAATATGTATTATATGTACTTTTACAGTAATGAATGAGAATTTAGATGCCAATAATGAACGGCTAACCAATACGGACAAAGATTATGAGCGAGCCTTGCGACCTGTAGAGTTTAACGACTTTAGCGGACAAGATGCCGTAGTTGATAATTTACGGATATTTGTAAAAGCAGCCAAACAGCGCGAAGAGGCTTTAGATCATGTCTTATTACACGGCCCTCCGGGTTTAGGTAAAACAACTTTAGCACATATTATTTCTAACGATTTAGGTGTAAATTTACGTGTAACAAGTGGGCCTGTTCTTGATAAACCTGGAGATTTAGCCGGTTTATTAACCAATTTAGAGCCTTTTGACGTTTTGTTTGTTGACGAAATTCATCGTTTGAGTCCTATAGTAGAGGAGTATTTATACTCTGCTATGGAAGATTACAAAATTGATATTATGATTGATAGCGGGCCAAATGCTCGTACTGTCCAAATAAAATTAAATCCCTTTACTTTAGTTGGCGCTACTACTCGTAGTGGATTATTAACTGCTCCACTACGTGCTCGTTTTGGAATTACATCACGCTTAAATTATTATAATAGTAAAGTACTAACTGATATTGTACAACGTAGTTCGGGTATTTTAGGTGTGGAAATTGCCGAAGAAGCGGCTTATGAAATTGCGCGTCGTAGCAGAGGAACTCCCCGTATAGCAAATGCATTATTGCGTCGTGTGCGTGATTTTGCTCAGATAAAAGGCAATGGAAAAATTGATTTAGAAATTGCAACCTATAGTTTAAAAGCACTTAATGTGGATAAGGATGGTTTGGATGAAATGGATCATCGCATCTTATCTTCTATCATTGATAAATTTAAAGGTGGACCTGTAGGTATTACGACTATAAGCACTGCTGTAGGCGAAGAAGCCGGAACTATTGAAGAAGTATATGAACCATTTTTAATACAAGAAGGTTATTTGGCTCGCACTCCTCGCGGCAGAGAAGCTACTGAAAAAGCTTACAAGCATTTGGGTAAATCGTTTAGAGGAAGATTAGGTGGATTATTTGATGAGTAAGAAACATGTATACTCAACCATTATAAAACAAGAAGCAAAACGTTTGGGTTTTGATTTTTGCGGCATTTCTAAAGCCGAATTTTTAGAAGAAGAAGCTTCGCGATTAGAGCAGTGGCTTAACTCCAACATGCACGGCAAAATGGAGTATATGCAAAATCATTTTGATAAACGATTAAATCCTACTCTATTAGTTGATGATGCAAAATCAGTTGTATCGTTGTTATACAATTATTACCCAACTCAACAACAAGTATGTGATGCCCCAAAGATTTCGAAATATGCCTATGGCGAAGATTACCATGATATCATTAAAGAAAAATTAAACGAATTTTTAAATACACTCAAAGAAAAAATTGGCAACATAACCGGGAGAGCCTTTGGTGATAGCGCTCCTGTGCTTGATAAAGCTTGGGCAAAAAAAAGTGGACTGGGTTGGATTGGAAAAAATGCCAACTTAATTAATAAACAACAAGGTTCCTTTTTTTTTATTGCTGAATTAATAATTGATTTAGATTTAGAATATGATGGCCCTATAAAAGACTACTGCGGAACCTGTTCGCGTTGTATAGATGCATGTCCAACCGAGGCTATTGTTGCTCCTTATATTGTTGACGGCAGTAAATGTATTAGTTATTTAACGATAGAGTTAAATGAAGCAATACCAACGGAATTTAAAAATAAGTTAGATAATTGGGCCTTTGGTTGTGATGTTTGCCAGGATGTTTGCCCGTGGAATAAATTTAGCACACCACACAACGAACCTAGCTTTACTAATAAAACCAATTTATTAAACCTCTCAACAGATGAGTGGTACGACATTACCGAAGAAACCTTTAAAACTATTTTTAAACACAGTGCCGTAAAACGCACTAAATATAAAGGGCTAAAGCGTAACCTAGAATTTTTAAAACTAAAATAAAATTACTCTTTTATAAATTTTAAAATTTGGTTACTGTCCTTCGAATATAATTTCAAGGTATAGATTCCCTGCTCCAATAGAGAAACATCAATATTTGCTTCTGATATTCCTTGCAAACATTTTTCACCAAGTGAGTTTACAATTTCATACTTAAATGTTTTTTGCGATTTATAATTTACATTTAGAATATGCAATATTCTGTTAACTGGATTTGGATAAAAGCTCACATTCTCATTAATAGCTAACTCATCAATACTTGTAACGCAATTATTATCGTAAGTTAAAATTTTTGTACCTCCCCAGTTAGCATAAAAAGGAACAGACGCATATATATACGAAAGATACAATTGATTTTTATAGCGCCCTAAACCCCACGTTGCCAAGCTATCTGTTGGAATTCCAAAACGAGAGCAAGAATCTGGCGCTAAGGGATTACTCACATTAACTGCCAACAAATCACTTCTGCCTGCACTCATAAACACAGTTTTACAAATCGGGTCGTACTCAATTTCGTTAGCGTGACCTACACTATTAAACCAAGTATTTACAGTAGTTTCGCAATTCCATGGATTCCACCAACTAACCTGCGTAATGCTTGCAGTATCTTTTACATTTAAAATTTCTAAACCACAATAATCACTAGCTACATAAATTAAAGAATCGTTTAATACTAAATTATTATACGCTCTTGCTCTTGTATTTAATAATGGATTAGAATACTGACCGGTTTCTACTAACGCCAATTTATTAGTAGCATTAACAATACGTATACCTCCAGCATCATAACAAACATATAAAATATTATTTTTTACAGTAATTTGTCGCACATTTATTTTAGCTTGTTCAGATGCATTAGGATTTACTTTCGGGAATTGTATACTAGGCTTAAAGCCTGATTTAAAAATAATGTTAGATTTATTTGTTACATCTAAAACAATAATACCATTTTGCATAGCTGATAAATAAGCATAGTTTCCATCAACGGCAACATGGCCTGCCCCACTATTAGCAGTATAAGAATAGGTACATGTTACTATCGGACTAGCAGGATTAGTAATATTTACAATAGCCATTCCTGATTTTTGTGCAGAAGAATTAAAATGATCGCCCAAAGCTAAATACAAATAATTACCCGCCTGTGTTGAACTCATTACATGTAACCCATTTAAAGATGAGATACCAATAGTTGTTACTAATGTTGGCGTTGTAACACTTGATATATTATAAATTAATAATCCTGCGCCCTTACCACAAATATATAAATAGGGCTTTGCTGCAGCCGTATCTCTGTGAGCCGTCATATTTAACTGAATAGTTGGAAAAGTCATTGGTAAGTTTTTTTGCAACTGAAAATTAACTGGTTGCAGGCATTGAGCGTCAGTTGTTTTACATAAAACAAAAAACAGCGATAGAAATAAAAATTTTTTCATTTTTTAATTTGATTTTAACTTTTAATAAAATACACGTAAATCTTTTGTCCACCCTCTCTACCAACACTATAAAACAAACTATCATTTACCCATTTAATTTTATTATAATCAGGCAACTTACTTATAATCCCGTTGCACCAAATCATTTCAGAAAAAGATAAACTATTCCTTTTTATAATCCAATTACAATCTAAGTAATCAATACTTTCATTTTTACATTTTCTATCGGTAAAAAAACATCTACAAATACCATTATCAAAAAATTCATAAGAAATGAATCCTTTTTTATCAATGTTGCTAAGTTTTTTAGTTGAATAAAGGACTTGCCATTTTCCAACAATAGCCTTTGTTGGATTAAACTTTTCTTGACTATATATGAAGGAAAAATTAATAATTATTAAAAACACAATTAACCAAGTATCTTTTTTCATTTTAAAATTTTATGTTTAACTAACTATTTAATTAATGCTAAATAAATAATAAAATGTATACGAGACATTTATTTTTTTGTAGCTTTTTTCTTAAAATAATTTCTGAGTAAAATATTGTGTTTTAAAGCTTCCATATCTTCGTCAAAATTTTTGGTACCACTTCTTACATTTTTCATCGTAGCATTTAAATTGTTTACAAAAGTTGTATCCATTAAAATTGTACCAATGCCACCTTTACCACTTTTTACTTTAGCAGTAATGTAATGCATGTCGCCAGTAACAAGGGCTAATGAATCGGTAATTAATTTAATATTTACTATGCTTTGATTTAACTTAACAGCAAAAGAAGTATCAGCTAATAAGGCGCCAATTGTACCTTTTCCATCTTTAATATGTTTAACAATACGACTTAAGTCACCAGTAATAATAGCCGAGTTATCACTTGTAATTTTTATATTAACAACAGCTTGCTTTACGTTATCGGCAACCACTGTATCCATTAAAATGCTCCACAAGGTATTAGGGCTTTTTAAACGCCCTACTATGTTTTTTAAATCAGTTGTAATATCTTTTACATTTTCGTTCGTGATGTTTAATGTCCGCATCATATCATCTGTACCCAAGGGACTTTTAGAAATTAAATAATCACCATCTTCAACTCTAGAAGAAACTGAATTTGTATTTGTAATATTAACAAGTTTGTTTCCCATTAAACCATCGGTGCCAACCATGGCTGTAGAATTTTTTTTAATAAATTCTTGTACTTTTTTCTCAATAATCATAGTTACATTAACGGTGGAATCATTAATGATTTCAATACTTTTAACAGTACCTACATCAATACCCGTAAAACGCACATTGTTACCTTGCATTAAACCATTAACGTTTTTAAATTGTGATTTCAACTCAAAAGTAGATTCAAACAAATTTTGTTTTGAACCAATAAGGTAAAGCGAAAATATTAATAGAATTGTTCCGGCAAGAACAAAGGCACCAACGCGTATATTTTTTGAAGTTTCTTTTGACATAAATTTTTTATTCGAAAAATTGTTTTACTCTTGGGTCTGTTGAATTTTGCAATTCTTGATACGTTCCGGTAGCATAACACTTACCATCAATTAACATTACTATTCTGTTAGCTACTATTTTAACACAATTAATATCGTGCGAAATAATAATAGAAGATGTATTATATTTTTTTTGGATATCCACCATCAAGTTACTGATTTCTTTCCCGGTTATAGGATCTAAACCCGTAGTGGGTTCATCGTATAAAATAATTTCGGGTTTTAAAATTAACGTTCTTGCTAAAGCAATACGCTTGCGCATTCCACCCGAAAGTTCTGAAGGCATCATATCAACCGTTTGTGGTAAGCCAACATTAGTTAAAGCTTCCATTACTAAATTATTAACATCCTCCTTACTTGTTTTTATCCAATGACGACGTAATGGAAATTCTAAATTTTCTCTTACAGTCATCGAATCATACAAGGCATTACTCTGAAATAAAAAGCCAATTTTAACACGCATTTCATCTAACTGCGATGTATTTAACTCGGGTACATTATTGCCTAATACATTAATACTACCCGAATCTGGTTTCATTAATCCTATAATTAACTTTATTAAAACAGATTTACCTGAGCCTGATTTACCAAGCACAACAAGGTTTTCGCCTCTCTCTAATTTAAAATCAAATCCATTAATTACTTTATTATCCCCAAACGCTTTAAACAAACCTGCTATAGAAATAACAGACTCGTTGATTTTATTTACTGATATGTTTGAGTGAGTAGACATCTTTAATTTAAATGTAATACATCTGTTATTTGAACAGCCAACAAATCAATAATAAAAACTAAGAGAGATGAAATAACCACCGCTGAATTGGCTGATTGACCAACACCCTCGGTACCTTTACTTGAATTAAAACCTTGATAGCACCCAATTATACCAATAATAAATCCGAAAAAAAATGTTTTAATAATGGAAGGAATAATATCGGCAAAAACTAAGGTATCAAATACTTGATTCCAAAATAAATCCCAACTAACTACACCGTGAATATTACAACCTAAGTACCCACCATATAAAGAAACGCCATCAGCTAAAATGGCTAAAATAGGAATCATAAGGGTTGTAGCCATTACACGAGTAACTACTAAAAACTTATAGGGGTTTGTACCCGATACATCCATTGCATCAATTTGCTCGGTTACTTTCATAGAGCCTAATTCGGCGCCAATACCCGAACCAATTTTACCAGCACAAATTAAAGCTGTAATTACAGGAGCAATTTCGCGTACTAAAGATACTGATATCATTTTTGGTAACCAGGCTTGCGCACCAAATTCTACTAAGGTTGGGCGCGACTGCATAGTAATTACCAAGCCCATAATAAAAGCTGTAATAGCAACAAGTGGCAATGATTTATTGCCAATATAAAAACACTGCCGTAAAAATTCGTTAAACTCAAAGCGCGGCTTAAAAACTTCTCTGAAAAATCTTCCAGTAAAAAGCCAAATTAAACCAATTTCATTAAAGATGTTTTTTATCATATAAGATGCATTATTTAAATGTATTTAAAAATTTACTTATATCATAACATGTATATCACGCAAGTTATTGATTTTTATCATCTTTTAAAATGATGGGCGATTAAAAATCAACTTCATATTTATGAATGATTAAAAATGTATATTTGAATAACTAACAAACTTCACTTTATAGCTGCAATCTCTCCGTTTAGCTAAGATTCATGCCATAAAGTTGCGGGTGTAACTAAGTTACAGGCATTTTATGACAAGAATAATCCGTGAATCAAATAAACTACAGTACCATACTGACTTAAAAGAAATAATCAAACCTTTTAAGACAGAATTTGCTTCATACAATTGGTTGCTAACAAATCAAGACTACATATTACTTGACTACAACAAAAAAGGCGTGGTAGACAAATTAGACTTTAATGTTGACCGCATTTCATTTCAAGGGTTAGAACTATTAGAAATTATTGAGAATCGTGAAATACAATTTGTATGGGGTGTATTTTGTGGTTTCAAAAATTCAATACCAAGTTTAGACAATTCAGAACTACCTTACGCAGACTGCAATCCAGAAATTTGGAATAAACCTGAATCATTTTTTTTACCACAATCAGAAATTGAAATAATCTGTTTTGATGGAACATCAACAATTGTTCGCTTCCGTGATAAAAAAATTGAAGACAAATTCGCGTTTCACTTTGAAGAAGCAATAGTCTTAAGCAAATAAAAACGACCTGCTAACACACTATTCAAGTAAGCTTTAACATCAAAGCATTTAGGCATAGAACAGTTTTAAACTGAACTACTTTTAGCGTCAAAACGTTATCTAATAAAAAAAGCTACGATAAGTTTCATTTTTATTTTCTATCAAAAGAAATTATTTAAATACCACTAGTAGAAGAGTTTTTCTGATATTTGAAGTCTAATACTAAAAAAGAGTAGTTAAATGGATTCGTTATCACACATAGTTATTGGCGCTGCAATTGGCGAGGTATTTCTTGGAAAAAAAATAGGGCGTTGGGGAATGCTGCTAGGAGCCATTGCAAAAAGTGTTCCTGATTTTGATTTGTTTTACACAGGATTAAGCGATCCACGAGCTTATATGTGCGAGCATAGAGCTCATACACATTCTTTATTTATCGAGGCGATTTACGCTTTACCAATAGCTTGGTTATTAGTAAAACTCTTTAAACAAAAAGTGTCATATACCCGAATGTATTTATTTATACTGGCCTGCTTATGGGGACATTCATTGTTAGATTGGTGCACCAACTTTGGCACTCAATTATTATTGCCTTTTACTAATGAAAACTACTCATTAAACACCCTAGCAATTGTTGATTTATTATTTACGTTACCGATGTTAACAATGATTTTGATAGCTTCATTTCAACGAAAAAACATAACGCGACGAAACAACCTCGCAAAAGCTTCTTTAATTTATTGCTTTGTTTATTTGGGATTTACTTTTTTTAATAAATATCGTGCAGAAGAAATTGTTCAGGAATTAATTGCTAAAAATAATATTCCTGCAACTGCTCATATTACAAATCCAACGATGCTAAATAACATTTTATGGTATACTGTAGGTAGTAATGATAGTACTGTTTTTATAGGAGAATTTAGTTTGTTATACAAGCAACACCCAATTACTTGGCACATTTACCCACGCAACCAGCATTTAATGCAACAATGCAAAAGCAAAAAAGATGTAGCAATACTTAAATGGTTCGGCGACCCTTACACAATTGCAGAGGCAAATGGAGATACACTTGATATGTATACGGTAAAATTTGGTAGAACCAATCTGCAAGAAACCGAATTAAAAAAAACATTTGTTTTTCATTACAAGCTTTATCAAAATAATGATATTGAAAAAATGGGGATGGAGCAAGCCAACGAAAAAAATACGAATCTGAAAGAAAGTTTTGTTGATTTGTGGGAAAGAATTTGTGGCAAAAGGTATTAATGATAAGTCTATTACAATCTGCTAATAATCATTCGTCATAACATTCTTATTCTTCTATAATTGATTTTATAAACTTGGCTGGAACACCACCAACAATCACATTGTCGGGTACATCTTGAGAAACCACTGCCCCCGCAGCCACAATCGAATTTTCGCCAATCGTAACGCCTGGTAATATAGTTGCTCCAGCCCCAATCCATGCATTTCGTTTAATTAAAATAGGTTTACAAATCAATGTTTTTCTGTTCGAAGGATCTATTGGATGATTTTCTGTTACAAGATTTACTTTAGGGCCAATTAATACATTATCTTCTATCGTAATTCCACCCATATCCAAAAAAGAACAAGCGTGATTGATAAATACATCTCTTCCGATTTTTATAAACCTCCCGAAATTAGTATAGAAAGGCGGAAAAACTACCGTGCTTTTTTCAAGAGGCACGCCAATTATTTCACCTAAGCATACACGAACCTCATTAACACTTGCACAAGCGTTAAGTTTTGCAGATAATTTTATAGTGCGAAATATAACATCGCGTATTTTAAAGTACTGTGGATCATCCATTCGAATCGGTTCACCAGCTTTCATTCGCTCAAAAATATCATTTAACTCCTCTGTAGTTCCTTGTTTTACTGATTTTTCCATTAATCGAAATATATTGATACAAATGTAATTTAAAAATTGCATGGATCTTCAAATCCATCTTGTATCGGTTTTTCAAGAAGAATATTGCCTATCAATTTAAAAATTTTGAAGCAAAAACAAAAAGCCTTACTCTTTTGCAAGAATAAGGCTTAATTGACCTGATAATTGGAAGCTACCAAGTTTTGTACC